>NZ_JBICRM010000049.1:0-51410 GCF_043197025.1 Nonomuraea marmarensis | reverse complement strand
GGACACAAGGTCACCGTGGAACCGAACCAGAGCACCTGACTCATATCGCACCCCATAAGCCCGACCATGATCACCAGGTCGAGGTTCGCTGCCGCCTGCCCAGTGACCGACCGATCTTCGAGTCAGTACCGGTCGCCCGCATGCTCGCGTCCACCGTGATCGGCCCGTCGGCCGCGAGGCCGACCGTCTCCAGGCCGATGCCGTCCACGGCCAGCCTGCGGCCGGTGGCGACGAGGATCTCGTCCGCGTCGATCCGGGAGCCGTCGTCGGTATGGACGGTCACCGGGCCGCCCGGGATCGGCCGTTCGACACGAACAGCCGAGCGTCCGAGGCATACCTCCATGCCGGATGCGGCGAATGATTTGGCCACCAGTTCCCCGGCGATCGGCTCCGTCCGGGTGAGCAGGCGATCTCCGCGTACGAGCACGGCGGTCTCCTGCGCGCCGAGGGCATGCAAGGCCTGGGCCATCTCGCACGCGACGGGCCCGCCGCCGATCACGACGAGCCGCTTGGGCACCTGCTGAACACTGGTCGCCTCCTGGTTCGTCCAGGGGCGCGCCTCCCGCAACCCGGGTACGCCGGGGATGACGGGGGCGCTGCCGGTGGCCAGGACGACGGCGTGCCGGGCCCGCAGCGGCCGCGTTCCGCCGTCAGGCATCCGCACCTCGACACGCAACGGCCCGGCCAGGCCGCCGCGGCCCCGGATGAACGTCGCGGGGAGATCATGCAGCCAGCTCACGTAGCCGCTGTCGTCGAAGTGGGACACGAACTCGTCGCGGCGGGCCAGCACCGCGGCGGCGTCGATCGGGCCACGCAGTTCGAGACCCGGCATCCGGCCGACCTCGGCCGCGAGTTCCATCGGCCACAGCAGCGCCTTGCTCGGGATGCAGCCGTAGTAATTGCACTCGCCGCCCACCAGGCGCTCCTCGACGACGGCCACCGTCAAACCGCCCCGTACGACACGTGCGGCCGCCGTCTCCCCGACGGGCCCTGCACCGATGACGATCACATCGAAAACGTTATTCTCGTCCGCCACGAAGGCCTCCGATCTCATCGGCACTGACATCTGACTAGAAATAATTGGAGTAATAAGGCGCTAGATCGCCTTTGGAATATCGGGCACACGGAAGCGCGCAATGTGAACGAGAGGCGGTCAGCCGAGCAGGCGCCGCCTCCCGGTTACGTCGGCGTGGACTGGCCGAGAGCGACGATGAGGTGGCCCAGGTCGCGGCGATGGGACTCGGCCTTCCAAGCGGCCCAGGTACGCCGGACGAGAGGATGACCGACCAGCGGGGACCAGGTGATGCCGTCGGGGATGGGATGTGGCCAGTCGGGGGGCGCCAAGGCGAACGCATGGCCCGTACTGACGGCGGCGAATTTCACCGGGGCGATCAGTTCCTGCCCCTCCGGGGCGGGCGGTCCCAGGTCCAGGCCGTGGCTGCGCAGAATGGCGGTGAGTTCGTCGTACCAGGCAGGGCTGCCCGAGCGTGGAAATCCCACCCAGTCCAACCCCGCGAGCGCGTCCAGGTGGATGCCGCCGGGACCGACGATCTTCGCGGCGTGGTCGGTGGAGACCAGCACCCCGAGTCGTTCCTCGGCGACCTGGACGGCATCCAGGTCCGGGCCGACGGGATGCTCGCGCAGCAAGCCGACATCGAGCTCGTCAGCGCGCAGCGCGGCCACCTGCGCGGCCGTGGACAGGTGATAGGGCTGCACCCGGGTGTCCGGATAAGCCTCGGCCAGATCGGCGAGCGGCCGGGTGAGCAGGTCGAGCGGCAGCTCGAGCGGGATGCCGATCCGCAGGACGCCCCCGCCGGTCGCGGTGTGCCGAGCGACGGCCGCCAGCGCCTGATCGTGCCGCGCCAGAACGGCGCGGGCCTCGGTGAGGAGCGTAAGGCCGGCCTCGGTGATCTTCACACCGGTGGAACTGCGCATGAGCAACTCCACCCCCAGTTCCCGCTCCAGGGTGCTGATCGTCTGGGACAGCGCCGGCTGGCTCAGGTGCAGGCGACGCGCGGCCGCGGACAAACTGCCCTCTTCGGCGACCGCGACGAACGCCCGCATCTCCCGCAATTCCACATATCGATCGAATCACGCCTGGTAGCGCAGGTGCCACCAACCGGCCATAGGTATGGCTTATGCCGGTCTTCTGTAGATCGTCTACCCCGATCAAAGACCACCTTCATGGGAGGCATGCCTGATGACCCCCAACGCGAGTGGCGGCAGCAGCTCGAACACTCCCGGCAACGACCACGCCGACGCCCGCAGGTCGCCGATGGCACGGCCCGGCGGGCTCTGTATGTCAGACGGCCGTACGGCCGCCGTCTACGGGCAGCACCGCGCCCTGGACGTAACTCGCCGCGTCACTCGCCAAGTAGGCCATCGCCTGGGCGATCTCCTCCGGTGCGGCCGGGCGGCCGATCGGGGCCTGCGCCGCAAGGGCGTCGAGGTCGTCGCTCATGCCGGCGGTGCTCTCGGTACGGGTAGGGCCGGGTTCCACCGCATTGACCCGCACCCCGCGTGGCCCGAACTCGGCGGCCCATGCTTTGGTGAGCAGGTTCAGCGCCGCCTTGCTCGACCGTGTGGGGTCCGAGAATCCGCGTTCAGTTAGGCGACCTGGGAGTATTCGTTGATCAGTCCGCCGAGGATCTTGCGTCGGGTGAGTCGCGCACGGGCGAGGTCGGTCGCGGTGCAGCGGGGTTCGGGCGGGCGTTGCTGCAGAGCCCGATGCGGGCGGTGACAGTTATAGTGCTGGAGATACTCAGCCAGGACCGTCCGCAGGTGACGTTCACTTACGATCAGCATCCGGTCGGAGCATTCGCGGCGGACGGTGCCCACCCAACGCTCGGCATAATCCTGCCCCGGCCCGCGTGGGGCGCGACCGGCAGTGCCCCTGCCGCCAATTCCGTCAACTTCGCCACCCAAGCCGCCATCAACGCCGGCCTGGCCGGCCGGTTCGAGGTGAGCAAGCCGTTCGCGGCCATCGGCGACACCCGCAAGGTCTTCAAGGCCGACATGCGGGAGAACAACGACTGCCCGGCCATCGAGGTCAATGCCAGGACCCTGGAGGTGACGATCAACAATCGGCTTGTCGACAGGACGGAGTACGCCACCATCCTGCCGATGGCCCAGCGGTACTTCCTGTTCTGACCCTCCCACACCACACCGTCCCACACGGTCCCGCACCGCTTCGCGGGGCACACGACCCGCACGGGGAGATGAAAGGTAGACCGCGCACGATGAATCACGCCGCCCTGCTCGTCCTGGCCGACGGCCGTTTCCCCGCCGGAGGGCACGCCCATTCCGGCGGCGCCGAGGCGGCCGTCACCGCCGGGCGGGTGCGTGACGTGGCCGGCCTGCAAGAGTTCTGCCGCGGCCGGCTGCACACCAGCGGTCTGGTCGCGGCGGGCTTGGCCGCCGCGGCCGCCGCCGGCTACGCCCCGCTCCTGCTCGATGAGGCCGCCGACGCCCGCACCCCCGTCCCCGCCCTGCGCCACGTCGCGCGCAGGCTCGGCCGGCAACTGCTGCGAGCCGCCCGGGCCGGATGGCCCTCGGCCGACCTCGACGCCCTCGCGGTGCTCACCAGAGCGTCGTGCTCGGCCTGGCCGCCCGCGCCGCAGGCCTGGCTCCGCTGGACGCGGCGTACGCGGCGGCCTATGAGAGCGGCCCGGCCCGGCCACCGCCACCGTCCGCCTGCTGAGAGCCTCTTCGTGACGCCCCAAGGCGGCCAGGTGGGTGGCTTTCATCGCAACAGCCGCCGCACGGTCCGGTAGGTAGGCCGGGTAGAGCTGGGTCAGCAACGTGCGGCTTTGATCACCGTCAAGGCGTATGAGGTGTGCGGAGGGGGAAGGCCGGAGTGTGTCGATGGCCATGCCTGCCCCGAGCCACCGTCGGTCGATCCGGCCACGAGGTCGCAGACGCGGCGGCGTTCAGTGCGGAATCACCCAGCCCGGCGCCCAGGTCCCGGCGGCGTCGTGGCTGGTCGCTGTGGCGGCGAGGTGGGCGCGGAGGGTGGCCAGCCCTGGGTGGGGGTTGTCGCGGTGCCACAGGAGCGAGTGCGGGTAGACGGGCGTCGGGTCGGTCACCGGGATGCGGCGCAGGCCGTGGTCGGCGGGCCAGACCAGGCGGGTCTGCTCGCTCATGAAAGTGGCTAGGGCCGGGGTGTCGGCGATGGTGTCGAGGAGCGCGTCGGAGCCGAAGTTGGGGCCCGTCGCCTCGATGGTGAGGCCGAACTCGGCGACGAGATCGTCGTAGTAGGCGGCCCACTCGGTACCGGGGACGATGCCGGGCATCCAGATCCGGTGCCCGGCGAGCTGAGCGACGGTCACCGTCCGGGCGCCCGCCAGCGCGTGGGCGGGCCCGGTGAGGAGCTGGAGCGGCTCGTCGAGCACCCGGACGGACTCGATGTCCTCGGGAAGGGGACGGCCGGGCACGGCGACGGCGCGGAAGGACGCGTCGATCGCACCGGACCGGATGGCGGCGACGGCCGTCTCGACATCGAACAGCATCACCACGTCGAGCTCGATCTCGGGGTGCGCGCGGTGGAAGCCGCGCATCAGGCCCGAGGCCGCGCTGCGTGAGGCGATCACGTCGACGCGCAGCGGACGGCTGCCGGGGAGCACGGACGCGACCGCGCGCTCGGCGACGCGCAGCAGTTCGCGCGCGTGGGGCAGGAACGCCTGCCCGTCGATGGTGAGCCGGGCCCCGCGCGCAGTGCGGGTGAACAGCCGCACGGCGAGGTCCTTCTCCAGCCCGGCGATGCGCTTGGAGACGGCCTGCTGGGTGATCGACAGATCTGCGGCGGCGTGCTGGAACTGGCCGGTGTCTACGACGGCGACGAACGTGCGCACAGCATCGAGATCCACACCAACTGACCTTAGTGCACAACTCACAGTTGTGTACTTTCGGTCAGCCGGTTGTTTGACGAGCCTGCTAGCTGCGCGTTTTGATCTCTCGAATCAACGGGTGGTTGTTTCCAAGAGATGGCGGGGTGCGCGTTGGCAAGGTCGCTGGGGCGGCAGTTCAGGTGGTTCTGGGCCGCATATGCGGTCAGCACGTTCGGCACGCGGCTCGCGTTCGACGCGTTCGCCCTGATCGCGATTCTCGCTCTGGACGCAGGGCCTGCCGAGGTGTCGGTTCTGGCCGCCGCGGGGCTCGCGGTCGGGGCGGTGGTCGCGGTGCCGCTCGGGCCGTGGGTGGAGTTCCGGCGCAAACGGCCGGTGATGATCGCGATGGACCTGATCCGGTTCGCGGCGCTGATGAGCGTTCCCGCCGCCTACGTGCTCGGCTGGCTGAGCTTCGCTCAGCTCCTGGTTGTGGCGGTCGTTGTCGGCGCGGCCGACATCGCCTTCACCGCTGCAAGCGGAGCATGTCTGAAGGCGCTCGTCCGGTCCGAGGACCTGCTCGTTGCGAACGGGCGGTTCGAGGCCACGACCTGGACCGCCACCGCGCTCGGGCCGCCGCTCGGTACCGCCGCCATCGGGCTGGTGGGCCCGGTGACGAGCGTGGCGGCCAACGCGGTCAGCTTCCTCCTCTCGGCCGCGGGGATCCGCGCCATCGGCGGGCGGGAGCCACGTCCTGCGCGAACCGCCACACCGCCCCGGCCCGGAGCCGGCGACCTGCTGGAGGGATGGCGGTACATCCTCGCCAGCCCGGCGCTGCGCCCGTTGTTCTTCAACACTGTCCTGGTCAGCGGCCTGATCATGGCAGCCTCGCCGTTGCTCGCCGTCCTCATGCTCGTCGACCTCGGGTTCGCACCCTGGCAATACGGCCTCGCCTTCGGCGTCCCCTGCATCGGCGGCCTCATCGGCTCGCGACTGGCCCGCCCGCTCCTCGCACGGTTCGGACAGCACAAGGTCATGCTCACCGCCGGGACGCTGCGCGCGTGCTGGCCACTCGGATTGGCCTTCATCAGCCCCGGCCCCACCGGGCTCTTCCTCGTCATCGCCGTCGAACTCGGGCTGATCACCTGCATGGGCGTGTTCAACCCGGTATTCGCTACCTACCGGCTCGAACAGCTCCCGTCGGACCGGGTCGTCCGCACGCTGTCTGCCTGGTCGATCACCAGTAAAGCCACCATCGCGGCCATGACCGGCGTGTGGGGCCTGCTGGCCGGCCTCACCAGTCCCCGCACCGCGATCGCGATCGCCGGTCTCCTCCTCCTGGCGACGTCGCTCCTCCTGCCTCGACACGACCGCACGCCCCCACTCAAGAACGCCGACCAGGCGCCACCGGAAAGGCAAACACTCGCATGAGCACCGCCCCCGCGCTCGACCCCGCACACACCGCCCTGCTCGTCATGGACTATCAGCCCGCGATCCTCGCGCTGCTACCCGAAAGTGACAGTGAAGCCCTGCTGGGACGCATGGAAGAGGTAATCGCCGACGTTCGCGCCAGGGGCGGCACCGTCGCCTATGTCCGGGTCGGCTTCACCGAGGCCGACTGGGCTGCGATCCCGCCCACCAACAGGTCTTTCGCACCGATCGCCCAGCACCGTCTCATGCACCACGCAGACCTTGACACCGCTATCCACGAACGTCTCGCTCCCCAGGACGGAGACATCATCGTGCGTAAGATCCGTTACGGAGGCCTATCCACCACCGACCTCGATCAGCGGCTGCGCGAACACGGCATCACCACTCTGATCATCGCGGGCATCAGTACCAGCGGCGTCGTCCTGTCCACCGTCCTCGACGCGGCCGACCGCGACTACCAGCTCTACGTCCTGGCCGACGGCGTCGCCGACCCTGACCCCGAAGCGCACGACGTCCTGCTCCATCACGTCTTTCCTGCACGGGCCCACGTCCTCGAAACCGCCGAGTTGCACACCCTCCTGCGGGCTGACTGACGCCGGCCGTGCCCGCCCGGCGTGGCACGGCCCGCGACTCCCGAGGATGTCCCCAGCCCCAAAGAAGCGGGGCCGTGCGCGCTGACCTGCTGTGATTCAGCGCGCACGGCGACGGGCGAGCGGATCGTTTTCGGCGGTGATGCGGGCGGCGACATCGTCGCCAAGGCGGACGTACTGACCAAGGGCGGCCAGGTGGCGGTGGCGGTTCTTGGCCTGAAGTTCGGCGGCGGAGCGGCCGGCGGCGGCCAGGTGGGTGAGGGCAGAGTGGCGCAGCTGATGCAGCGTCCAGCCCCGACCATGCGGATCGTGCTCTCCCGTGGACGCTAGAGCATGGTGGGATGTCGGGTAGTCGTCACCGGCCAGGACGGCGCGCAACTTATCGGACTCCAGGCCGGCCTCGTCGCCCAGGCGCTGCAGGACCTGCGGGTCGGCCACGTTGAGCCCTTCGGTGTAGGCGTGCAGCAGCGACTCCATCCTCTCCTCGGCCTGGCCGCGGTCGGCGGCCAGTTTGCCCAGCCGGTGCGCGTCTAAGGTGCTCACCGGCCGGGCCAGATGCAGGTTCAGCTCCAAGCCTTCCGCGGCGCCCAGCGATCGGATCCGGGCGATCCGGGCAGGCGCCTGGATGCTGTAGAGGGTCAACCGCCCGGCCCCCGCGCCGTCGGCGTGGGCACATGCCAGAGTGGACCGCACGGCCACCACCCTTCTCTTCGAAGCATTCCCACGACGAAGATGAGGCTGGTGGCCGCCCCACGCTACGCGACATGCCGTACCGAAACAGTGACATCCGCTATGGGCGGATAGATCACCACGCGGTCATCAACGGCCTGGCCACGGCATACGTCCCGGATTTTGGATAAGAACAGCTCACGCTTCTCCAGCACCCAGGTTCAGGTCGCGTACACCATGCGCTCGGCGGGGGCCTCGGTCTCACCCGGGAACCTAACGCCGGTCTCGCTCACCGCGACCGATGTGGCTGCGCCAGCGGGTGGAATCGGTGATCGAAACGCTCAACGACCGGCTCGGTTATCGAACGTCCCGGGGCTCACTTCGCGCCGCGCAACCGCGGCTCACTGCTCAGGCGCCAGCACCGGGCTGTTGTGATAGGCGGCGATCAGCCACTGGCCGTCCCGCTTCTCGAAAACCCAGGTCGCGTTCACCTTACGCAGGTCGTCCGGAACCTCGGTCTCGCCGGCGAACAGGATGGCGGATTCGCTGACGACGATCGCGCCGTCCCTGCCGACGAAGCGGATGCTGAGCTGCTTGTTGTAGGTCGAGCTGCCCTTGAGCGGCCCCTCGAAGCCCAGGGCCATGTTCTGACGGATCACGTCACGGCTGTCGCGGAGCGAGCCGGTCATGATGGCGGTCGCGTCCGCGGTGTAGTTGGCGACCATGCCGTCGGCGTCGCCGGCCTCCCACGCCTTGTAGGAGTCAACCAGTACGGCCTGGATTGCAGCCGCGTCTTCCGCACGACTGTTCGACATCAGATTCTCCCTTGTGATCGGCTCGCCCGGAGTATTCCGGCGAACTCGCTAATACATACCGGCGGCGGGGTCGGAACTCATCGCGCCCGCGTCAAGAGATGTTGAGGCGTGCTCGGCGCACAGGGCGGGCGACGTGACGAGGCCCCGGTCATCGCCCGCGCAGCTGCAACGACACCATCGCCGCGACCATCAGCACGCTCAGCAAGGGGTTCGCGCACACCATGGTCGCACCACCGAGGCGTCGGCGACGTAGAGTCCCTCCGTCCCCTAGATGCCGCAGTACTGGTCCACCACGGCGGCCTCGTCGTCCGCGGCGCCCATCCGCGCCGTGCCGATCGGGTTGAAGGCGGTGTCTATGGCGGAGTCGATATAGGCCCGCATCCCCTCCTCGGAGGCCAGGGTCTGTTCGTTCACCATCACCACACGCGTGCCGTGCTCGAGGATCGCCGGGGTGGTCGCCAGCTCCCAGCAGCTGCGCACCGCCTCGGCCATCAGCGGGTAGTCCGGCTCGTCGGACAGGTATCCCAGGTCGATGCGGGGCGGTACGGACGGGTCCGCCGTCTGCAGGGTGACGCTCCCGCGCGCGAGTGCGCGCGCCGGGCCACCGCCATGACCCCGAACACGATGCTGCCGTCGGCATCCTTGCGCAGCTCCGGAAAGTGGTGCGCCAGGTCGAAGCGGTTGGCCATCGCGTAGTACATGTCGTTCTCCCGGCGATGGGCGCCCGAGGAGGTCGTGCGCAGCACGATCTGTCCGGTCGACGCGCCCTCGTTCTCCCAGCCGGCTTGGGGGCCAGGAACACGCCGATGCGCGGCTGGTTGGCCAGTCCCGCGCCGACCCCGGGCAGGTCCACGCGGACCTCGATGCCCAGCCGGCGCAGCTCGGCAGCCGGGCCGATCCGGCCGCCACAGGATGGCGGGGGTCCCGAGGGCCCCGGCGGCGAGGATCACCCGCTCGGCACGCAGCTCCTCGCCGTCCACGACGACGCCGACCGCCCGGCCGTCGCGGATCACTATCCGCTCCACGTGGCTGTCGGCGAAGACGTCGAGGCCAGCCCTGTCCCACGCCAGCCCGATCTCCCGTCCCCATCAGCCCGAACCAACACATAGTCCAAGCAACACGGCCACGTTCGACGAGCCGTCCCCACCCTCGCCCGGCTAGGCCTCGGCGATGGCAAGTCCCTGGTCGTCGAGCCTGGCCGCCAGGCCGAAAGTCGCGTAGACGTTGGAGTCCTGGAACACCGAGTTCCGGCTGATGCCCTCGTCGGTGACGGTGAAGATCTGGAGCGTGTGCAGGTCGTACCCGTCGCCGACGCGCTGATAGGCGGCGAATCCGGGCTGGCCGCCGTTGGCCGCGACCTCCTTGAGAAGCCAGTCCTTCCCGGCCGCACCGAAGACCCATTCCATGAACAGGCCGTAGTTGCTGCGGCCGGAGAACCAGTTGAGCATCGGCGGCATCTCCATGACCACGTCCTCGGTGAGCAGCCGCTTGAGGCCCTCGACGTCGGCGAGCTCGAACGCCTTCATGTAGCGTTCGACCCAGGCGCGCTGCTCGGCCGCGGACGGCTCGCTGACCCGTTCCTGCCGGACCCCGACCTCCTTCACGCGGGTACGCGCCCGCTGCAGGGAACTGTTCACCGACACGACGGTGGTGCCGAGGATTTCCGCCGTCTCGGACCCGGAGAAGCTGAGCACGTCACGCAGGATCAGCGCACCGCGCTGACGCGCCGACAGGTGCTGCAGGGCGGCGGCGAACGCCAAGCGCAGGCTGCTGCGGTCGATCACGGCCCCAGCCGGATCGCCCGCGTCCAGCAACGAGTCCGGCAAGGGCTGGAGCCAGGCGGCGTGCTCTCCCTGGACGAGCGGCCCGAGCGGATCCGACGCGGCCACCAGCCCCGACGGCAGCGGTCGGCGGCCGTGAACCTCCAGGGCGGTCAGGCAGGCGTTCGTCGCGATCCGGTAGAGCCAGGTGCGCAGTGAGCTGCGAGTATCGTCGTACTGCTCCCGCGCCCGCCACGCCCTCAGGTACGTGTCCTGGACCAAGTCCTCTGCGTCGTGAGCCGAGCCGAGCATCCGGTAGCAGTACGCCAGCAGCTCCGTCCGGAACGGTTCGATCCGACGATCGAAGCCTTCTTCCCCCGTCAACACGCCACGCCCCTTCTCCACTGCCGTCACAACCACCGTACCTGCCGACTCCAGTGACAATCCGCCATGGGCGGATAGATCACCACTCGGTCATCAACGGCCTGGCCACGGCATACCTGCAGGACGTCGGCAGCACCGCCAAGTTCCTCGTCCGTGACCGGGACGGCAAGTTCAGCGCTGCCTTCGACGCCGTGCTGGCCGATGCCGGAATCCGCATCATCAAGAGCGGCGTCCGGATGCCGCGCATGAACTCCATTATGGAACGCTGGATCCAAACCTGCCGGCGCGAGCTGCTGGACCGGACCTTTGATCTGGAACCAGCAGCACCTTCTGCACGCGCTGCGCGAGTTCGAGACCTTCTACAACGACCACAGGCCACACCGCTTCCTTCGGCAGGCAGCTCCGCTTCTACCGCTTTCCGATTCCAGCACTGACCCGGCGTGGAGCACGCCGCTCGATATCCGTCGGCATGAGCGACTCGGCGGAATCTTGAACGAATACCGCCATGCGGCTTGACCAGGCCGGATGATTAATCGGCACCCGCACTCCCAGCCACCGGCACCGCACCGGCCGGGGTCGCATCGACCGGGCTCGCATTCACCGGGACCGCCTCCACCCGGGCCACCGCCGCCGAGGCCGTACCCCTTGAGGCCGCGCCCGCCACAGCCCCGCCGGCAGATCCCGACGGCTCGCTCGCGAAGGGACCACTCGAGTGACGCTCGCCATCCACGGCGGCACCCCCGTCCGCACCACCCCGTGGCCCATCCGGCCTCCACCCCTCGACCCGGCGCAGCGCGAGCTCGTCACCAAGGTCCTGGAGAGCGGCCTCTGGGGCGCCACACAGGGCGGTTCCGTCGTGGCGGACCTGACCGACGCGTTCGCCCGCCGCTCGGGCGTCCGCTACGGCGTCGCCGTCGGCAACGCCACCCTCGGCCTGTTCGCCGCCCTGCGCGGCCTGGGCGTCGGCAGGGGAGACGAGGTGATCGTGCCGGCGTACACGTTCGTGGCCTCGGCCACCGCCGTGCTGCTGGCCGGCGCGACGCCCGTGATCGCCGACGTGGACCCCGCCGACCTGCACCTGTCCCCTGACGCCGTACGGGCCGCGCTCACCGGCAGGACGGTGGCGATCATGCCGGTGCACCTGGCGGGCAGCCCGGCCGCCATGGATCCGCTGAACGACCTGGCCTCCAGCCACAGCCTCGCGGTCGTCGAGGACGCCGCGCAGGCGCACGGCGCCACGTACAAGGACCGCCCGGTCGGCGGCCTGGGCGACGCGGGCGTCTACAGCTTCCAGGCGAGCAAGGCGATGACCGCGGGTGAGGGCGGCCTGATCGTCTGCCGCGACGAGAGCGTGCACGAGCGCGTCTGGTCGACCTGCAACCTCGGGCGCAAGCTCGGCGGCCAGTGGTACGGTCACCCGTCTGTGGGCTGGAACCTACGGCTCACCGAGATCCAGGCCGCCCTGCTGCTGCCCTGGCTGGACCGCCTCGACGAGGAGATCGACCGCAGGAACGCCTGCTGCGCCGCCTTGGAGCGCGAACTGGCCATCGTCCCCGGGGTGAGCGTGCTGCCCCAGCCGGAAGGCACTACACGGGACTCCCGCCACCTCCTCATGCTCCGTGTGGATCCCGGCGTGGACCGCGAGTTCCTGCTCGCCGCCATGGCTGCGGAGGGCGTGCCGCTCGACGCCGGATACCCGCCGCTCGGCGCCATGAACGCGCTCACCGCCGAAGGGGCCCGTGCCGAGCCGTGCCCGGCCGCGGAGGAGGCGGCCAGAACCGTGGTGTGGGTGCGCCAGTCGATGCTCATGGATCCGGCGGCCGCGGGCGACATCGCCGAGGCCCTGGCGAAGGTGCTGTCAGGCAAGCCGGCGTAGTCACGCCGGCGGGGCCCATCGGAACACTCTGACCCCGGTTCCATCACTCCTGGTCACCTGAGCCACATCGCCGCACTCCGCTGTCGTATCTGAACGCCTGGCAGTCACACAACGTCACACTCGGGAGGACCCTCCGAATCATGACACCAAAGGTGCCCTAGAGCGACCGGCGTCTGCGTGGCGCCAAATCGAGTCGCACCTGCCTGTCTTGATCTGTGCAAGACCGTGCGACACCCTGGTCGTACGCCGGACATCCGGACTCGGGACCCTGTCAGCCACCTCAGGCACGGCGGAAGAGAACGGAAGCCACGCGTGAACGGTTCCGGCCAGCAGCCCCCGCAGATCGACACCAGCCGGGCGCACTCCGCCCGCATGTACGACTACTACCTCGGCGGCAAGAACTGGTACCCCGTCGACCAGGAGGCCGCCGAGAAGGTGAAGAAGGTCTTCCCCTTCATCGTCACCGGCGCTCGGGCCAACCGCGACTTCATGCACCGCGCCACGCGAACCCTGGCCTCCGAGTACGGCATACGCCAGTTCGTCGACATCGGCACGGGGATCCCCACCGAGCCCAACCTGCATCAGGTGGCCCAGGAGGTGGCACCCGACGCCCGCGTCGTCTACGCGGACAACGACCCGACTGTGCTGGAGTACACCGACGCGCTGACGCTCGGCAGCCCGCAGGGCAGCACCGCCTACGTGCACGCCGACCTGCGTCACGACTCCGTTCTCGAAGACCCCCGCCTCCGCGAGACCGTCGACCTGGACGAGCCCGTCGCCCTGTCCCTCCTCGCGGTGACGCACTTCCTCCCGGACGAGGACAAGCCGCAGGAGATCGTGAGGGCCATGGTCGAGCGGCTCGCGTCCGGCAGCTTCCTCGTGCTCTCGCACGCCACGCCCGACTTCAACCCCGCCGCCCACGACGCCGTGGCGGTCTACCGGCAGAGCGGCACCCCGGCGCAGATCCGCACCAGGGCGGAGATCGAGCGCTTCTTCGAGGGCACGGAACTGATCGAGCCCGGCCTGACCGCCACACACCGCTGGCGTCCCGACGGCGAATCCGGGATAACGGACGCGGACGCCTTCTTCTACGCGGGGATCGGCCGCAAGCCCTGATCTGCGGGCCGCCGCGCGGCCGTCGCCGATGCGGCCGGGCGGCGTCCGTCCCGCGCGCTCCGCGTGGGATGTCACTCGCCGTCGACGGCGGCATGTCGGGCCTGCGGCTACCCCGTATGAACGGCTGCCCCGTACCTGACCGGTCACAGCGGCCCTCCCCATCGCACGAATACGAGAGGGCCGCCGTAACCAGCATTCACCTACCGGGCTTAACGCCTCGGCCGGTCAGTTCGTCCGTCTACAGCCCGGCGCACTGCCCCGACTTCGGACCGGACGTGGTATTTGGCTGCCCGGCGTTGGTCGGCGCAGGGGAGTTCCCCGCGCACGACAGTGGCCCGCCAATGTGGTTACCAGCGACAATCGTCGCCCCCGTGTTGTTCTGCAGGACGAGCGGGCCACCCACGGTCGTGCCGTCGATCGTCACCTGCCCCGTCGTGCCGGTGACGCTCACCGGGCCCTTGATCGTCGCCGGCGCGCAGTTCCCGTTGCGGTTGCCGAGCCAGACCCGCGTCCCGCTGGTCAGGCTGGCCGGCCCGGACACTGTGGTACCGCACAGCAGAACGTTGACGGCCCCGGACGCCGTCAGCGGGCCGCGCACTTCGGACCCGGACGCGTAAAGCCCGGCACCTGTACGCACGGTCACGGATCCGGTGATCGTCGCGTCATCGAGGCACGTGACACCCGAGGAGACGGTCAATGGGCCTTGGTGCGTCCCGGTAATCGTCTTCGTGCAGGACGGGACGCCGGTCGCGGTGAACGGCACGCCCCAGGTCTGGTCCTGATAACTGTAGGTGACGGTTCCGTGGTACACCTGGTCCGCCGGATAGGAGTGGCTCCCGCTGACTGACATCAGGCTTCTACCCTGCCGTTGGCTCGCCACGTAATCGCGTCCCGCGATGCTGGCGGGCTCCGTCGGGGATCCGTCGCCCCAATCGATCACGGCCGCGAATTGACCGGGCGGAATCGAGCCGGCGGTCATACGCGCCAGGGGCGCATTGCTCAGGGTCTTGTCCACGCCGAAACGGGCGACCGTTCCCATCGCCGCCGTGCTCCAGGTGACCTGGGATATGGTGCCGAAGTTCACGTTCGCGAACGCCCACCGGGGTCCCGCCACGCTGAGCCGCTGCCGATACGCGTCGTAGTCCTGGGTGAGCGCTTTGGGGGACCAGGCCTTTTCGAGGATTCCGGCCAGCCGCGGGAAGACCATGTACTCGTTCGTGGCCAGCCCACGCATCTGCTCGCCCCAGATGGGCGCCTCGATACCGATGATGTCCTCCGCCTTCGGCCCGCCGTAGGCGGGTTGAGCCCAGACCGACCGGTACTTTTCGTACACCCATTCCGGGTCCCACGAGTAGGACTGGAGAAGTTCCGTCCGCGGCGTTCTGCCGGGGGACCCGTCATACCCGAAGTCGAGATAGGCGTTGTATTCCGGGGTCACGATGACGTCGCGGCCTTGGTTGAACCACTCAGGCTTGATGAGAGGGGGCCCACCGCCGGTGTAGTCGGACCAGTAGTGGTTGATGGAGGTGGAATTCGGTGCGTATCCTTCCAGCGCTGGGTTCCAGCCCATCAACCGCTTGCCGTTGTCGTTGACGATGATCTCCATCTGCCGGATCCACCACTTGTAGTCTTCGTGGGGCATCCCGATGGCCTCGTCCCCGCCGATGTGGATGATGGATGCGGGAGAGATCGCGGCAAGCTGCGCGATCGTGTCTCTCCAGAACGCGAGGGCCCGCGCACTGGCCGGGTCATTCGGATTGGTGCAGAACCGGTCGGTCTGGGTCTGGCCTTGGCACCCCATGACCGCGCGGCCGCCCAGGGCTGTGACTGCCGCCGTGGCATGGGCCGGGCCCTCCAGTTCGGGGACGATCTCGATGAACCGATCGGCCGCGTACTTGACCAAGCCCTTGAAGTCCTCTTGCGTGTAGAAACCCGCGAGGCAGCCCGCTCCGTTGCACCCGGTGCCGTTTAGTGCCGGGTAGCCCTTGATCTCAAGACGCCAGGACTGGGAGTCGCTCAGGTGCAGGTGCAGTCGGCCGCCCTTCAACGCTGCCAGTTGGTCGATCATGGACCTTGTTTCGGCCACCGTCAGGAAGTTACGGGCAGGGTCGAGTTGGAGACCTCGATGCGCATATCGCGGGTAGTCCACGACCGTTGTGGGCTGTGCCGTCCATGGCCCGATGCCAATAGTGGGCGAGTAGCTCGCCGCCGGCAACAACTGCCGAAGGGTCTGAAAGCCGTTGAACAGGCCGTGCGCGTTCGGGGCCACGACCTTTACGCCCGCACTCGACACCGTGAGGGAGTAGCCTTCGGCCGCGGCGACCTCGTTGCCCTGTGGAAGGCCGGGCACCGGCGCGAGGGTGAGGGCGATATCGGCGGCGGTGGCAGAACCTGTCACCACAGGGAGTTGGTACCCGGTAGCCGGCCGCAGGTAGCCCGCAAGAACCTCAGCCGTGGCAGCGAGGCCACTGCCGGAGACCACGATCCGGGACTTAGCCGTGAGCTCCCACGGCTGACCGGTGCCGGGCGTCTGCTGCACCGGCACGGGAATGATCTGGCCCACGACTGGCGCCGGCTTGGGGCCGGACCATACCTCGAACTCGTTGATCGTGTATCCGGTCTGGGAATTCGTGGCCAGGGCCTGCATCCGGACGCAGGAGATCGGGTCCTTGCGGTCGATCACCTGGGAATCCTTGTCGCTCGGATTCACCACGTGGGCGACCGCCGACCACGTCTGACAGTCGGCGTCCGTGGCGACCTGGAGGTCGTACTCCGTCGGCTTGGCCGGCGACGTCCAGAGGCTGAACACCTCGTAGACCGGGGCGGGCTTGGCCAGCTTGACCTGGAACCAGTCCTGAGTCGGGTCATAGCCATTCCCGACCGAGGCATAGTTCGAGGTCCAACCGTTGTGGACGAAGACGTCGATGGCGTTGGCGGGCGCGTACGTCGCTGCGGGCGAGGTCATACGTTGAGACTTGGCGGAGGCGACCGCACCCGGCAGGAGGGCGAGATTGACGCTCTCGGAAGATGAGGGATCGGCGGACGTCGTGGGCGTGTCGGCGAATGCCTGTCCCACTATCAGCGGGACGAGAGATGTGGCCAGAAGCGCACCGATAATCAGAGCGGAGACCGCGCGGGGGCGAGACCGATGGCCTCCGCCATACCTTCGCTCGCGTTTCGGCGATAAGAACGAGAACTTCACGTCACTCCTTACACGAGGGTGCCGCATACCTCCAGCACAGGTCACATTCGGGCATTGGTTGACATGTCCGGTCCACCCGCTCGGCATAGGAGCGTCCGTGCAGGTGTCAGATCGGTGCTGGGCGGTGTCACGCGGCCTGGAGGGCGACCGTCCCGGCGATCGTCTCGCTCGACTCGATTACCGCCTCCTTGTCCTTGGGGGGTGACTGGTCTGTACCGGTTGGTGGCCAGGACGGCGGATATATCCTTTTTATAAGGATCTTGGGTCAGCTTAAACAGACAGCACGGTTCGGTCTATACCGCCGAGTATCGGATTTGCAACGACGGGAGCGTGGGCCCGGCAACAGGTCTATACCGGGATGCCGGTGACGCGGAGCAGCCGCGGTGGTAGGGCCGCCGGCATATCGCTGGGGGGAGGGCGGCCGTCAATGTCTGCCGAGCAGGCTGTCGGAGACGTGTTGCAGGTGCTGGCGCATGTTCTCGCCGGCGCCGAGGGGGTCGCGGTCGTGGAGCGCCTCGACGATCGCGGTGTGCTCGTCGTGGTAGCAGCGCCGTAGCTCAGGTGTGGACGTGCGGCGTTTGAGGCTGCCCCATACGGGGAGCGCGCGGGCGGTGTTCATGACGTCGAACATGTTCATCAGCAGCCCGTTGTGCGCGGCCGCCGCGATCGCTCGGTGCAGGGTGGCGTCCCAGCGCTCGAAGGCGTCGAAGTCGTCCGCCGCGCCGCCGCGCGCGAGGCACTCGCCGATCCGGTCGAGGTCGGCTTGGGTGGCGACCCGTGCGGCAAGCGTCGCCACTTGGGGTTCGAGCAGCTGACGCACCTGCATGATCTCCGCTGGGCTCGTGTCGTCCGGCGCGGCCTTGATCTGGTGCATGGCGGCCTCGGTGAGGAACGTGCCCCTGCCGACGTGTCGGATCAGCATGTTCTCGTTCTCCAGCGTCTCGAGTGCGCGACGTACCGCGCTGCGTGGCGCGGCGAGCCGCTGGACGAGCTCGCGTTCGGTCGGCAGTTTCGAGCCGGGCCTGAGGGTGCCGTCCTCTGTGCCGCGGGTCACCAGTTCACGCAGTGATTGCTCGACCGTCGTCATGCGAACAGAATATCTGACGAGACCAATCGAGACCAATTATGAGCGAGACGATATTGTTTCGGCCGCATGTCGACAGAGTTGCCCTTCCGGCGTACTGTCGGCCATATGCATATTGGTCGCAATTGGTTCAGATTGGTGTGGCGATGAAGCTGGTGACGTTCTCCACCGGGACGGCACATCGGGTCGGCGTGGCCGATCCCGAAGCAGGAGTTGTCCGGGACATCGGCGAACTGCTGCCGGCGGGCGCGGGACTATTCGACGTAATAGCGGACTGGGAAAGGCTCGGCCCGGTGCTGCGCGACCACGTCCCGGCACTGCCCTCGGTGGCGCTGGACTCGGTTGAGCTATGCGCGCCGATCCCCGTACCGCGCCGGAACGTGTTCTGCGTCGGGAAGAACTACCGCGACCACGCCGCCGAGTTCGGCCGTAGCGGCTACGACACCCCGACGAAGTCCGAGGATCTGCCTGAGAAACCGATCTTCTTCACCAAGGCCACAACGGCGGTCACCGGGCCCACCGCCGCGGTCGACCCGCACCACGGCGTCACCGCGGAGCTGGACTACGAGGGCGAGCTGTGCGTGATCATCGGTCGCGGGGGCCGGGGCATCACCCGCGAGCGGGCCTACGAACACGTGTGGGGCTACACGATCGTCAACGACGTCACCGCTCGCGACCTCCAGCGTGACCACAAGCAATGGCTGCTCGGCAAGTCGCTGGACACGCACTGCCCGATGGGCCCCTACGCGGTGAGCGCCGACGAGATCGGCGATGTGACCGTGCTGGAGGTCGAGACGACCGTCAACGGCGAGCGTCGCCAGTTCGCCCCGGTCAAAGACCTGATCTTCGACATCCCCGAGCTGATCGCGACCCTGTCCGCCGGGATCACGCTGCTGCCCGGAGACTTGATCGCCACGGGAACGCCCGCCGGTGTCGGCATCGGGTTCGATCCGCCTGGCTTCCTGGCCAGTGGCGACCTTGTCGAAGTGTCGATCAGCGGCCTGGGCCGGCTGTCCAACCGCATCGCGTGAAGGGAGCACTCGTGCACGTCAACGGACACGAACTGGCTGTCGAGGTCGATGGACAGGGCCCCGCCGTGCTGCTGGTGCACGGCCTGGGCGGCACGTCGAACTTCTACCAGGTGCAGGCCGACGCGCTGGCCGAGCGGTACCGGGTGATCCGGGTCGACTCCGCCGGTGCGGGCCGCTCGCCGGTCGTTGACGGGATCAGCGTCGAGGCGCACGCCGACGACCTCGCCGCCGTGCTCGACACCCTCGGCGTCGGGTCGGCGGCGGTCGTCGGTCACTCCATGGGCACGCTCGTGGTGCGTGCGTGCGCTCGCGGCGCGTCATCCCGGCCGCGTCTCCGCGCTCGCGCTGCTCGGCGCGGTCGCCGTCCCCACCGAGGCGGTTCGGCAGGCGCAGCGGACCCGCGCGGCGACCTTGCGGGCCGAGGGCACCGCGGTCGTGGCGCCAGGCGTCGTGGCGAACGCGCTGTCGGAGGCCACCCGGCGGAACAAGCCGGAGGTCGCCGCGTTCGTGCGGGAACTGGTGATGCGCCAAGACCCCGAAGGCTACGCCCGTAACTGCGAGGCTCTCGCAGCGGCGACGGACCCGGGCTCGATCGCCGCCCGCCTGCCGCTGCTGCTGGTCACTGGTGCCGACGACAAGGTCGGCTCGCCCGAGGTCAGCCACGCACTCGCCGCCGCCCATGGCGACGCGGTCGTGGAGATCCTGCCCGGCGTCGGGCATTGGACCGCCGTCGAAGCCGCTGGCCCGACCACCGACCACCTGCTCAAGTTCCTGTAATCCCGCCGACCTCCCCGACCACTTCGACGCAGGAGCAGTCGCCATGCCCGCACTCCCCACCGCCATCCTCTTCCGCGACGTCAGCATCCTCGACTCCACCGGTGCCGACCCCTACCCCGGTGACGTCCTGGTGGAGAACGACCGGATCGTCGCGGTCGGCGCCGTCGACCCCGCGCAGGCGCGGGACGCGCGGGTGATCGAGGGCCGAGGTCGGACCCTCATGTCCGGCCTGTGCGACGCGCACACCCACTTCTCGTGGAACAACAGCGCCGACCTCGACGGGCTCGGCACCATGCCCGTCGAGGAGCACCTGCTGTTCTGCCTGGAGTCGGCGCGCACCTACATCGACTCCGGCTACACGATGTGCCTCGGCGCCGCGTCCGCGAAGGACCGTCTCGACGTGGTGTGCCGCGATGCCATCAACGCGGGCCGGGTGCCCGGACCCCGCTACCTTGCCAACGGCCCGGAGATCGCGGTCACCGGTGGCGCCCTGATCAAATCGATCACCAAGTTCGCCGACGGCCCCGAGGGGATGCGCAAGGCCGTGCGCGAGCTGATCGAGTTCGGCGTCGACCAGATCAAGCTGTCCATGACCGGTGAGGAGATCACCGGCACCCAGCGCGCGGAGGACACCTATTTCTCCGACGAGGAGGTGGCGGCCGCGGTCACCGAGGCGCACCGGCGGGGCAAGCGCGTTTGCGCCCACGCCCGCAGCGCCGAGAGCGTGAAGATGTGTGTACGCCATGGCGTCGACATCATCTACCACGCGAGCTTCACCGACGCCGAGGGCATGGACCTGCTGGAGGCCAACAAACACTGGGTGTTCGTCGCACCCGGCCTCAATTGGCTCATCGCCACCCTCTACGAGGCCGAGTCGTTCGGCTTTCCACAGGAGGCCGCCGAGGCCGTCGGCTACAAGAAGGAACTCGACACGGCGATCGCGGGCCTGCGCGAGATGCATCGCCGCGGCATCAAGGTGCTCCCCGGCGGCGACTACGGCTTCGCCTGGACCCCGCATGGCACCTACGCCCGCGACCTCGCGCATTTCGTGGAACTGCTCGGATTTACCCCCATGGAGGCCATTATCGCCGCCACCGCATGGGGCGGGGAGATCATGCTCCGCCCCGACGAGCTCGGCAAGGTCCAGCCCGGCTACCTCGCCGATCTCCTCCTGATCGACGGCAACCCCCTCGCCGACATCACCATCCTGCAGGACCGCACCAAGATCAACTACATCATGAAGGACGGTCGGTTCCACAAGGAAGCCACCGACGTCGCCGCGCCGACGCCGCCCAACCCCGGCAACATCGACCGCAACCAGTCCGCACCTGCCCAGGCCTGACCGGCAGCCAGCACCCTGGTCCGGCCTACAAACGCACCCGGTGGGATCGTCGCGGTGAGGGTGCCTTCGTCCGTCGTCCAGGGGACGGATGCCGGGCCGTACGTTCTGTTTGGCAACCCCCGGATGCGATATGACGCGCTGTGGCCTGCCCCAACGTGCGGAAACGAGGTTCAGTACGCGAAAGTGGCATGAGCGGAGCAGGCCCCGGTACTCACGAAGGCACCGGGGTCGGCCCGTTACGGCAGGGTGGCAGGCGGGGCGATGGCGCGCATCCGCTCGAAGTTCGCCACGTACTGGTCATACACAGCCCTGTTGTCGAGCCTCAGCAGCGTCTCGTCGTTGCGGCGCAGCGACGTCTCGTTGTAGTTGTGGCTACCGGTGAACACCCAGCGGGTGTCGCGGACGCCGCCGTAGGTGCCCTGGACGAGCAGGTACTTGGAGTGGACGCGGCCGGGCAACGCGTTCCCGTCGCCCAGTACGCGCAGGTCGACGCGTGGTTGGGCCAGCAGGAGCCGCTTGACCTCGTCGTCCATGATCCCGTACACGATCCGTACCGTGCAGCCGCGTGCGGCCAGGTCGCGCAGCTTCTGCGGGATCGCGATGCGGTAGGTGTCCCACTCCGACATGCCGACGCGGATCGTGGTGCCGCCCGTGCAGGAGACCTTGTCGAGGTAGGTGATGATGGGGTCGCCGGTCGCCTTGGGGAAGAAGTGCGCCTTCACGGAGCCGTCCGGCCCGCTGGTCCGGGTGACGCGCCAGTAGTCGAGGTTCTTGCGCTCGGCCGCCAGGTCGGCGAAGTAGCTCGCGTAGGCCGCGTACAGGGCGCTGTTGCCGGGCAGGACGACCGCGTTGTTCCAGTACGTGGAGGAGTTGAGGTCGGTCAGGTTGGCCGACGACTGCACCACCACGTCGCCGGCGTCGCCGGTGCGGGAGAACAGGTAGAACTTGTTGTGCTGCCCCTTGTTCCCGATGCACGCGGCGGTGCCGCCGGAGGGCGGGCCGGTGCACACGTGCACCCACGAGCCGGCCGCGGGGTCCGTGCCCAGCTCGGCCGTCAGCTTCGCCGCGATGGCCGCGCCGCGCGTGTCGCCGTCCAGGACGACCTGCACGTCCACGTCGCGGTGGTGGGCCTTGATCAGCTCGTCGGCGAACTCCGTGCCCGCCGCGCCCGACATGACGAAGTGGGCGACCTGGATGCGGGCCCCGGAAGGGGTCTGGCGGACGAGGCCGCAGATCGTGCGCACGAGGGCGGCCCCGTCACCGGCCACCGGATCGTTGAACACCGCACGTGTGGTCACCGGCGTCGCCGGGGCATCCGCGCAGGCGGCGGCGTCGGCCGAGGTGCTCGCTAAGGCCGCGGCCGGGCCGCCGCCCGCGAGCCCCGCGGTGGCCAGAACCGTGGCCATGATCGTGGCCATCACTGTGGCCAGCGCGGACAGGAACTTACCTGGCATGGATCACTCCTTCACGAGGTGGCCGCTGTCGGCCTCCGTCGTCGTGGGGGTTGGAACCGCTCCGGGAAAATGGCAGGCGACGGGGTGACCTGTGTTCCGATCGATCAGCGCCGGCTCCTCGTCGCGGCAGCGGTCCTCGGCCCTCCAGCAGCGCGTCCGGAAACGGCAGCCCGTCGGCGGGTTCAACGGCGAGGGGACGTCCCCGGTCAGGACGATCTCGCCGCGCCCGCCCTCCCGCCAGTCGTCCAGGCTCGGCGCCGCCGACAGCAGCGCCTGCGTGTACGGGTGGGCCGGGCTCCGGTAGATGCGCTCCTTGGAGCCGGTCTCGACGACCTTGCCCAGGTACATCACCGCCACCCGGTCGCACAGGTGGCGGACGACGCCCAGGTCATGCGAGATGAACAGGTACGCGACGCCCAGGTCCCGCTGCAGTTCCTGCAGCAGGTTGAGGATCTGCGCGCGTACCGAGACGTCGAGCGCGGACACCGCCTCGTCGCAGACGATCAGCCGGGGCCGCACGGCCAGGGCCCGCGCGATGCTGATGCGCTGCCGCTGCCCGCCCGAGAACTGGTGGGGGTAGCGGTCGGCGTACTCGGGGCGCAGGCCGACGCGGCTCAGCAGGGCGCGCACCTCCTCGTCCCACCGCTCGCGCGGCACCAGACCCTGATGGATCCGCCACGCCTCCTTGATCAGGGCGGCGACGGTCATGCGCGGGTTCAGGGCGGCGTACGGGTCCTGAAAGACGAGCTGGATCTCCCGGCGGAGCCTGCGCAGCTCCTTGGCGGGCAGGGCGGCCAGGTCGCGGCCCTCGAACAGGACCTTGCCGCTGGACGGGCGCACCAGGCCGACGATCGTCCGCGCGATCGTGGACTTGCCGCATCCGGACTCGCCGACCAGTCCTACGGTCTCGCCCTCGCGGACGGTCAGGCTCACGCCGGCCACCGCGCGCACCTCGCCGCCGGGCCGGCCGATCCCGGCACGCAGGCGATAGCCGGCCACCAGATCGGTCAGCTCCAGCAGGGGCTCAGCCTCGGTGGGCATTCGCGATCACCTCCTCGGCGAAGTGGCAGGCGCTGGCCCGGCGGGGGCCGAGCTCGCGCGGCGCGGGGTCGTCCGTCCGACAGACTTCCCTGGCGAACGGGCAGCGCGGGTGGAAGGCGCAGCCGGCGGGCGGTGCGGCGAGGTCGGGAGGCTGGCCCTCGATCGCCTCCAGCGCGGCGCCGACGTCGCGGGGGTCGGGCACCGCCCGCATCAGGCCCAGCGTGTACGGGTGCGCGGGACGCTCGTACACCTCGGCCACGGTGCCCGTTTCCACGATGCGGCCCGCGTACATGACGGCCACCCGGTCGGCCGCCCGCGCGACCACGCCGAGGTCGTGGCTGATGAGGATCATGCCGAGCCGTCCGGCCTGCTGGCGCTGCCGCAGCAGCCGCAGGATCTGCGCCTGGACGGTGACGTCCAGCGCCGTGGTGGGCTCGTCGGCGATGAGCAGCACCGGGTCGAGCGCCAGCGCCATCGCGATCATCACCCGCTGCCGCATGCCGCCGGAGAAGCGGTGCGGATGGTCGTCCAGCCGCCGCGCGGCGTCCGGGATGCCCACCTGCGCCATCAGCTCCGCCGCCCGGTGGCGGGCCTCCGCCCGGCCGGTGCCGCGGTGCCTGCGGAACATCTCCGCGATCTGGTACCCCACGGTCAGCGACGGGTTCAGCGCGCTCAGCGGATCCTGAAAGATCATCGCGATCCGCTCGCCGCGCAGCTCGCGCCACTCGCGGTCCGGCAGGCCGACCACGTCGCGGCCCTCGATCGCGACGCGCCCTCCCGCGATCCGCGCTGACAGCGGCACCAGTCCCATCAGCGTCTGAGCTGTCACGCTCTTGCCACTGCCGGACTCGCCGACGATCGCGAGCGTCTCGCACTCGCCGACCTCGAAGGACACCCCGCGAACGGCCCGCAGCGGCCCCTTTGGCGTGTCGAACTCCACGGCGAGGTTCTCGACCTCTAGCAGGTTCACCATCGTCACAGCTCCGTCATCGGGTCGGAGGCGTCGCGCAGCAGGTCGCCGAGGATCCCGATGCTCACCACGACGAGCGCGAGGGCGGCGCCGGGCGCGGCCGCGATCCACCAGGCCGACGCCAGATAGTCGCGGCCCTCGGCGATCGTCGAGCCCCAGGAGGCCTGGGCGGCCGGTACCCCGAGACCGAGGAAGCTCAGCGACGCCTCGGCGACCATGGTCAGGCCGACCTGCACGGTCGCCGCCACGAGCAGCGGCGGCAGGCACGACGGCAGGATGTAGGTGAGGAGGATGCGCGCATGGGAGGCGCCCATCACCCGGGCGGAGTCCACGAACTCCCTGTCGCGTACGGCGATCGCCGAGCCGCGCACCACCCTGGCGAAGATCACCCATCGGGTGACCGCCAGCGCGATGATCACGTTCACCATGCTCGGCCCGAGCACCCCTGCCAGCAGGATGGCCAGCAGGAGGCTGGGGAAGGCGAGCTGGATGTCGCCGATCCTGGAGATGATCCCGTCGGCCCAGCCGCCGAAGTAGCCCGCGAGCAGGCCGAGCAGCAGTCCGACCGACCCGCCGACGACCACGGTCACCAGGGCCACGGTCAGCGACGTGCGCATCCCGGCCAGCACCTCGGCCAGGATGTCCTGGCCGACCTGGTTGGTGCCGAGCCACGCGACGGCGCCGTCGGACAGCCGGGTGCCGGGCGGCAGCAGCCGATCCACGGGACTGGTGCGGGCCGCGTCGAACGGCGCCAGCAGTGGCCCGAGCAGGCCGGCCAGCACGAACAGCAGCACGGTCCCGAGCGCCAGGTGCGCGCGCAGGGGCAGCCCCGCGAGCCGGCTGGGGAGCCCTGTGCCCGGAGGACCCGTGACTTGGGTGTTCACTGACATCAGGCGTTCTCCAACTGGATCCTGGGGTCGAGGTACACGTAGAGCACGTCGACCAGCAGGTTGAGCAGGATGTAGCAGACCGTGATCACGGTCAGGACGGCCTCGACCACGGCGTAGTCGCGGAAGGTGATCGAGTCGATCAGCAGCGACCCGATCCCGGGCCAGGCGAAGATCACCTCGACGATGACGCCGTTGGCGATGAAGTAGCCCATGAGCAGGCCCAGCATGGTCACCACCGGGACCAGGGTGTTGCGCAGCACGTGGATGTAGAAGACCACCCGGTGGCTCAGCCCCTTGGCGTGGGCTGTGCGAACGTAGTCCTGGTTCATCTCCTCGAGGATCCCGGTCCGTACGAGACGTCCCAGCCAGCCCACGAAGGGAAGCGCCAGCGTGAGCGCGGGCAGCAGCAGGCTGACCATGGTCCCGTCGGCCGTGCTGGGCAGGATCTGCAGCCAGCGCGCGAAGATCAGCGACAGCATGATGCCGATCCAGAACGGCGGCAGCGCCTGGCCGACCAGCGAGGACACCGAGACCAGATGGTCGGCCCAGGTGTTCGCGCGGCGGGCGGCGAACGAGCCGGCCGCGAAGCCCAGCACGATCGTGATCACCATCGCCCACGCGGAAAGGGTCAGCGTCGAGCCCAGCCGTTCCAGGCAGGCGTCCAGGGCGCTGACGCCCTGCCGCCAGGATTGGCCGAAGTCCAGGGTGACGATGTCGCGCAGGTGGTTGAGATACTGGACGAGCAGGGAGTCGTGGAGCCCGAGCCGGATACGCAGCGCCTCCAGCGCCTCCGGCGTCGCCTGGCTGCCGAGGATCAGCTCGGCCGGGTCGCCGGGCAGCACGCGCAGGGCGATGAAGACGATGGTGATGGCGCCCCAGATCTGGAGCAGCGCCTGGGCGAGCCGCCGTCCGAGGAACGCGGTCATGCGCCGCTCCCGCTGCTCGACGCCCGTACGACCAGCCGGGGCGGGAACAGGATCTGCTCCGGCGTCCCCTCGGCCACCGGCCCCTTGAGCCGCTGGAGCAGGTGGTCCACGGCGGACACGGCGATGTCGGCGGCCGGTAGCTCCACGGTGGTGAGCGAGGGGATCACGTAGGGGGCGAACGGGTGCCCGCCATAGCCGACGACCAGTATGTCGTCGGGGATCCTCAGCCCGGCCTCGTCGGCGACCCGGTAGACGCCGAGCGCGAAGTAGTCGTTGCCGGCGACGAAGGCCATCGGCCGTTGCGCCGTCCGGACGACCTCTCTGGCCAGCCGGTACGCCTCGCTCGGGTCCCACGGCATGGCGCTCTGCTCCAGCCGCCGGGTCGGCACCTTGATCATGGTGTCCGGCTCGACGGGGAGCCCGCTGTCGGCCATGGCCCGCCGGTAGCCCTCGACGCGATCGGCGACCGACGAGACGCCCAGGTCCTCCTCCAGGAAGTAGATCTTCCTGGCGCCCTGGGCGATGGCGTGCCTGGCGGCCTCGTAGCCGCCCTGGACGTGGTCGACGCCCACCAGGTCGGTGTTCAGCTCGGGCACGTCACGGTTGATCAGGACGACCGGGACGCCGGCCGCCCTGAACCGCCGCCAGTGGTCGGCCCCCTCCTGCACCGTCACCACGAGCACCCCGTCCACGCCACGCCGCAGCAGCTCCTCGGCCGCGCGCCGCTCGTTGGCCAGGCTCTCCTCGGTCGCCATCAGCAGTAAGGAGTAGCCGTGCCGCCGGCAGTGCTGCTCCATCCCGCTGATGAGCTGGGCGTAGAAGGGGTTGGACGGATTGGTGATCACCATGCCGAGCGTGCTCGCGGAGCCCAGGACCAGGGATCTGGCCGTCGAGTTCGGCACGTAGCCGAGCCGCTCGGCCTCGGCCTTCACCCGGTTCCTGGTCTCCACCCCGACGCTGTCCTTGTCGGCGAGCGCCCTGGAGACGGTGTTCACCGAAACGCCGAGGCTCTCGGCGATGTCTTTCAGTGTGGTACGGCGTGCCTCACGCATGGCGCTCCCGGGCTGGATCTCGTTCCACATGGATCACCCGGCGGTGGACACCGTGTGGAACTCGGGCTGGCTGTTGGCCGCGGGGACGAATCCCGCCACGGTGGAACGCAGCCCGTACGTGCTGGACAGCGCCGCGGGGAAGACGCCCACCGCGTCACGCCAGATGATCTCGCATGCCTGCCCGTACAACGACTTGCGCTCGTCCTGGTCGGACGTCGATTTGGCCTTCGCGAGGATGCCGTCGAGCTCCTTGTTCTTGTATCCCATCCGGTTGGCCTCGCTGGTGTAGAGCCGGCCGAGCGTGTAGTCGGCGTCGCCCGTGGTCACGGTGTTGACCTGGAGCTCGATCTCCCAGTCGAGCGCGGTCAGCCGCTTCAGCCAGGCCGCCTTCTCGATCTGCTGCGGCTCGACGACGACGCCGACCTTGGCCCAGGCCGAGATGATCGACTGCGCCAGCTCGGTCGCCAGCGGGCCGGTGTCCTTGAACCACATCATCGAGGTGCGGATCCCCGAGCCGAATCCGGCCTCGGCCAGCTCGCGCTTGGCCAGGTCGGGGTCGTAGTCGTACGGCTGCTGGGGCGCGTGGCCGAAGACGGCGGACGGGATAGGGGCGTCCATGACGGCGGCGGCGTCGCCGTACAGGCTGGAGACGATGTTCTTGATGTCGAGCGCGTGGTGCAGTGCGCGGCGCACGCGCGGATCGGAGAAGGGTTTCTTGCCGCAGTTGAACCAGGCGAGGAAGTAGTTCACGCCCGGCTTGCTCTCAATCTTCACGCCGTTGACGCCGCCCAGCCGCTTGAGCTCGTCGGGCGGGATGATCCAGGTGACGTCGACCTCGCCGTTCTGCAGGGAGGTCATGCGGGTGGAGGATTCCGGGATGTACGGCAGGCGCAGGCCGGGCAGCTTGGGCGCACCGCCCCAGTAGGTGGCCGAGGGCTTGAGCAGCAGCTGCGACGACGGCGTGAACGACTCCACGGCGAACGGGCCGCTGCCGATCGGCTTGCGCGACAGGTCGCCCTTGCCGATCTGGGCGGCGGGGAGGATGAAGGCGAGCGTCAGGTTCACCAGCAGGGTGCCCAGCGGGTCCTTCGTGGTGATCTTGATCGTGCGCGCGTCGGGAGCCTCGATCGTGTCCACCGCGGACCACAGGGGCTTCTGCGGGCCCTCGGAGGCGGCCAGCCGCTCCAGCGACGCCTTGACGTCGGCCGAAGTCAGCTTGGTGCCGTCGTGGAAGACGACGCCGTCGCGGAGGGTGAACTCCCACGTCGTGTCGTCGGGCTGGCGCCACGACGTGGCCAGGCGCGGCGCGAGCTCCGCGCCGTCCCTGGCGACGAGCGTGTCGTAGATCTGCCGGTTCGCCAGGAGCGACGCCTCGTCGACGGCGCTCGCCCCGTGCGGGTCCAGGTCGTTGATCGCCTGGTAGAACGCGGCGCTGAGCGGCCGGTTCCTTCCCGAGACCGGTCCCGTCCCCGGGCCGCCGGGGGCACACCCGGCGAGCAGGGCGGGGAGGGAGGCGCCGGCGACCCCGGCTCCCAGGAGGGTCAGGAACTGCCGCCTGCCCACTCCCTCCGATGCTGTCATGTCCGTTCCTCTCTCAACTCTTGAGCGCCAGGTAGATCAGCACCTTGGCCTGCGGGTCGCCACCGGTCAGCGTGGCCCGCAGCCGCAGCCAGTGGCCGAACTCGCGGACCCGCAAGGACACCAGTCCCGGCTCCGTGGCGATCTGCTCGGTGCCTTCGTCGTCGTCGCACCAGTGCAGGCCGTCCGGGGAGATCTGGGCGGTCAGACACAGGGCGGGGGCGTCGCCTTCCAATGCCAGGGTCCGCACGAACCAGCGCGCCTCAGCCGCCCACCCGGCCTCGTACGGCTCGGTCGCGAAATCGGCGGAGAAAGTGGTGTTGCGCTCCAGAACGGCGGTAAGAGCGTGCCTCATGCCGGTGTTCACCAATCCACGGAAATCAGTGCGGAATCAAGGAAAAGAAAGTTACGCACCGGAGAATGGGTGCGCACGCTCACATAGAAATTGAGCAGGTTTTCCAGGCCGTCGTACTTGTCCGCGTACTGGGGCACCGGGACCTGGCGCATGTCCATGATGCGGTCATTGACCTGCAGCTCGATATTCGTCCGCGTCCTGGTGTCGAACTGCCAGCGCAGGTAGTGCCAATTGACTTTGGTCGGGACCTCGTTGTAGCAGAGGTATTGCGGCTCCTCGTCGAGCGCGTGCCAGTCCTCCGGGTCGAAGGCGGTGAAGTCCTCGACGGGCGACAGGTTCTCCTGGTTGTGCAGGTTCTCCTTGGGCGTGGGCTCGGGCACCACGGGGTAGATCCAGCGCCTGGTGAACTGGTTGTCCAGGTCGGTGTTCTGGTAGCGGGCGACGCAGTGATAGCGGATGCCCTCGCCGTCGCACAGGTCCGTGGCCACGGTGAACGCCCCGAACTGGGCCTCGGACGGGTGCGAGTTCCCGTCCCACTCGATGTCGCCGAAGTTGTTGCCGAGCGAGGAGTCGGCGGTGGCCGCCTCGCTCTTGTAGGTGAAGTACGTCTCGAACTGCACCACCCCGCGCTGGGCCATGGTGAGCCGGCGGATCGCGACCGCGGTGTGACCCTTCACCGGGCGGGTGGCGATCTTGAGGGCGTAGTTGCCGCTCATCGCGGCGTGCGTGCCGATGTCGAAGAAATCGCACGAGCTGAGCTGCGGCGGACGGAAGTCGCGCATGTGCACGTCGACCGTGTCGAGATTTCCATGGCCGTCGTGGTTGCCGATAAGTTCGCACCAACCGTGCGTTCCGGTGTTGAACTCGTCGAAGGCGAGTATGCGGGGGAGGGGATTGAACTTGGAAAGCCTCGGATCCGCCGCAATCAGTGCGCGCCGTAGATCGTCGGCCGGAACATGGGTGGTATCCACGCTCAAAAGCGTCCTTCCCATCGGTAATTACCTGGCGAGGATGAACGTTCACGTGAACGTTAATCCCAGGTTTCGAGGACGCTAACTTGTCGCGTCTGCGGATGTCAAGGGATCAGCGCGACAGAACCGGACACACGGCACTCGCTGGACGCGGCCGGCCGGCGGCGGCGAGCGCGAGGTCTGCGCCTGCCGATAATGTCATCCGCACAGGTCATGCGGCTTGCCCGGCTTCTTCCGGCGTGCGCCCGCTTCGGCTCTCGAAAGGTGCTGATCGCGGGAAAATGATCACTTGTGCTCTTCCGTCTGGCCTATCTGACCGTCACGAATGCCTTTGCCGCGCTGCGGCTGCTGCCGATGGGAGACCGGGACAAGGACGTCGAGATCCTTGCCCTCCGCCACCAGATCACCGTTCTTGAACGACAGCTCGGCGCGGACACAGTGAGGCTCGCTCCCGAGGATCGAGCCTTCCTCGCCGCGCTCCTGGCATCGTTACCTCGCGAGGTCCTGCGCCAGGCTCACCGAACCGGCGGCAGGTTGACCAGGGCCGCCCTCGCGCCATGGCAGCCGTCCTGCGGACGCACCACACCCCATACGACCGGCTAGGAGCCCCCTCATGACCACGCTTGAACGCACCCTCGCCAAGGCCCTCACGGAGATCGTCATCACGCTTGATCACAGCGAAGACGGCGCCATCGCACCCGAGGCCACGATGCAGCTGCTCGAGCCGGTGATCACTCTCCTGCAGGACCTCCCCGAGCAGGACCGGCAAGCCCTCGCCGACATGATCAACCAGTTCGCGCAGCAGGAAACCGACCCCGAGCGGCAGCTGACCGCCTGGGAAACGCCCCAGACCATGGGCCTCCTAACCTGAGGGCATCACTGCACATCAAGACCCCGCCCGGCAAGATTGACGCTCTTGACCTCAAGCACACTTAAGGTTCTATCGTCCACGTCATGAGCACAATGAACATTGCCGACCAGACGAGCCAGACCGACATCGAAGCGATCAAGCAGGTGGTGGCCGCGGTTGAGCACTCCCAGAACAACGAACTCCCTGACGAATTCGTTACTCTGTTCCGAGCTGACGCGATCTGGACAACGGGCCACGGCAAGCGCCTCTTCGGCCGTGACGCGATCTCGACGTTCACGCACCAGGTGCTTCCCGGAGGGATGCAGGACACCACGGTCACGTTCGAGGTCGAACACGTGCTGTTCATCCGTCCCGACGTTGCAGCCGTGAAGGTGCGCCAGGTCTATCGGAATCCCGACGGGACGGAGGAGGTGGGCACGCCACTGTTCGTCATGGCAAAGGAGGACGGGCAGTGGCGCCTGACCGCCTGCCAGAACACCAGCGTGCTCAGCAGCGACTGACCGCATTCGACCGCGACACACCTCCAGCGACAAGACGCGCACCAAGCCGCCAACCCGCACATCAAGACCCCGTCCGGCACGGGCTGCACCTCGTGATGCTCGCGGCGATCCGGCCCGCCGACGGCGGGGCGGCGGGTGACCCGGGCGGCCCCGCCGGGGGCGACCCGATCGCGGCCGAGGCCGCGCTGGTCGGGCTGCACGAGCGGTGGTCCGGGGCGGCCGCCCGAGCGGCGTTGGTGCTCGACAGCGGCTACCCGCCACAGGTACGGCTCACCGGAGCACTAGCAACTCAGCGTCCTTGGAAACGTCCCGGCGCAGCAGCACCGCTGGCACGGACAGCAGACGACGCGCAACAGCGTAGACAGTCGAAAGGATCACTCACCCATGGTTCCCTTGACGGCAGAACCACTCGGACGCGGCAGCCTTGAGCAGCGACATCGTGTTTTCGAGCGGCACAAGGGGCGAGCTATGGCCGCCCACGGCATGATCCTGGACACAACGACCCAGATCACGAACCGTTGCCCGCGTGTCGTGAGTTAGCCAGCAAGGTCAGCTGGGCTCCGTACGGTCATGAAATGCGGCCGGCCGTCAGCAGCAGGTACCGGTCGCTCTCACGGACGGACGGGCCGCCGAAAGGGAGCCGGTGTTCGCCTCCTGGTCCGTGGCGATACGGCCCCGCAGCATGGTTTCCATGACCTTCATGAAGCGCTGCGCCCTGGGCTCGCCGATGACGAACGGGTTCCTGGATCCCGAAGCCCCGCTGCGCAGCTCTTCCATGCGCTGCAGGCCGTGATCGCTGGCCCCGTGGTTGTTCAGCTCGACGTCCACCCCCACCCGTCGCATCCGGGAGGCGAAGGCGAGCACGGAGGAGACATAGGTCCGCTTGTCCGCAGTCGCGGTGGGCGGGTTGGTCCCACCCCACAACATCGCGGTGTGCCGCCGTCCCTTCCAGCGCACCGGGAAGATCGACGACACGGTGCCCGGCGTGTGTCCGGGCGTGTGCGCAAACGTGATCGTGGTGTCACCGAGGGTCAGCTTCTGGCCGTCGGCGATCTCCAGGTCTCGTTTGGGAGCGTTGGCCGGAGATTCGGCGGCGATGAGATTCCAGTCGGCCGGGCTCATCATGACCCGGGCGCCGTATCGGTCGGCGAGGTACTGGGCGCCGCCGAAATGGTCGCTGTGACCGTGGGCGGCCACCACATACTTGATCTTCGTTGGATCCACACCCACAGAACGCAGTTCGGGAATGATGATCTTCTCGGCTTCCTCCGGCGACCCCAGCGCGTCGATGAGAATGACGCCCTGCGACGTGACAAGCGCGGTCGCCGAGACGAAGTCCGTGCCCACCACCGCCACGTTGTCGAAGATCCTCAGCGGCTTGGGGTCCTTCGCAGGCGACGCCACAGCGCCCGGGGTGAGCGCCCTGACGAGGCTCCGCAGGACCGGATCGTCGCCGGCGAGTTCGGCTGCGCGGTCGTAGTAGTCCTGCGCCCTCTTGGGCGCGCCGACCGCCGCCTCGGCCGCGCGTCCCGTAGCCAGTGGCACGAGAGTCGCGGCTATCAGTACGGCACGGCGGGACCAACCAGACTGCTCAACGGACATTCGGTAGTACCAGCTTTCCACTCGCCCGGACATCGATTCCCGCCCAGCAGACCAGGGCCGGTCACGTGATGTCCAATATTGATATCGTCCCTTATTCATAGAAAAACCAATATCGACGCAGGTTATGCAGCTGATGGCGCGCGACGAGATCGTGGCCGCCTGGCTGCGTCACAGGGGAATGTGCGCCGGTCAGCTCTTCCGGCAGATGGCCGCGGATGGGCGTTGACAGGGGCCTCGCCGGGGTCGATCGAAGTTGCCCATGACGCCCATCCGCCCGGCGAGGTCGTGGTGAGTATGCGCCGCTGCCTGGCACCGCCGTAGCAGTGGATCACACCGTCAGACGCGGCACCTTCTCACCGGCGGCCGGCCCGCGGAAGACTCTGCGTAAGACACGGCGGCCGGGATCACCAGGCCGCGACAAGGGGCCGTCCGCCCACCGTCGTGGCCTGTCCGTCGTCAAGCCTGGTCAGTGCGTGAACGTTGCTGCCGATCAGCACGCGGCGCCCCGTCCTGTCGTAGTGGATCGAATCCCATCGGTGCATCGTCGTGCCCTGACGCCCCGCGCCGAACAGCGTGCGGATCCACCGTCCGCCGGACACGGCGTACTCGTCGACGGTGTAGCGATGAGTACCGATCATGATGACCCCTCCGGGCATCGGGGCGCCCGACACGGTCCTCCTGTACGGAGGATCGGCGGAACTGTTCGCCGAACACGAGCAGGCCCTCAGGGTGCTGGGCGGCCGGACCACCCACCTCAGCCTCGACGTCGGCATCCCCTCGTTGTACGACGTCGCGCTGCTCGGCATCATGTGGGGCACCTTCAACAGCTTCATGCACCCCCTGGCCCTGGTGGGCACCGAGAACATCGCGGCCACGGAGTTCTTGCCGTTCGCGACCGGCTGGCTGGGCGGCGTGACCTCGTTCATGTCGACCTACGCACGCCAGATCGACAAGGGAGAATACCGGGCCGGGGACGCCACACTCGAGACCCAACTGCCGCCGATCGGCCATCTCGTCGAGAACTCTTTCCTCTTCCTCGACACCTACACCCTGCCCTTCTGGACTGAACCCTACTCGGGGCCGCAGTCCGGAAGGTTGAGGGCACGTCAGGGCGCCTGGGGGAATCCGCAGGGACGTGAGGTGGGTTCTGCGGACGTCAGGCTTCGGCTTGCCAGATCTGGCTGTGCAGGTCTGTGCCGCGGATGACCTGGACGCGCCACGGGGTCAGTCGTAGGACGTGCAGCTCGGGGTCTGCGGGGCTCTTCCAGAAGTTCCCCAGGTCGTAGCCGGCCCCGCGGGGGCTGCCCTTGCGGTAGAGGGCCCACACCCGGCGTTTGATCTCCGCGTCGTCGATCCATTCGGCAACGGTGTCGACGTTCACGGCGTTCTGGCGCGGCGTCCAGTAGGAGAAGGTGGTGTGCGGGTTGTTCGCCAGGTGTGCCACCTTGACCGGAGTCCGGTACGTGGCGAGCCAGCCGGCCGGGCGGCCGTCGACCACCTCCCAGGTCGGGATCAGCACGCGCGCCCGGGGACGTCCCTTGGCGTCCACAGTGGTCATGGTGGCGTAGACGATGTCGCCGATGTAGGCGTTGAACTGGTCCTCGATCGCGGTGAACGACTTCACTTTGCCGGCCATCCGATGCTCCTCTCGTGGTCAGGCCGAGACGTCGGCGGGTGCTGGGGCGGTGTCCGGGGTGGCGCTACGGGTCCGAACGCCGAAGGCGATGATCAGCACGGCGACGACCGCGACGGTGGCGGGCACGATGAGCGCGGCCTGGATGGCGTCGAGCTCCGCTTGCGGGGTCGTGGCGTCGCCGAGCGCCGCGATGTTCACTGCGGTCACCGCCGACAGACCCAGCGCGGTGCCGAACTGCATCGCCGTGTAGAGCAGGCCGCTGGCCAGGCCATGCTCGTGTTCGTCGATGCCTTCGGTGGCGGCCATGGTCAGCGGGCCGTACGTCAGGGAGAACGCCAGGCCGAGCAGGACCATGGTCGGGAGCATGGCGGCGTAGGTCCAGTCCAGCCCGATCGGCAGGAACAGCCCGTAGGCCACGGCGGCCAGCACCAGCCCGCCGAACAACACGCGCACGTTGCCGAACCTGTTCACCAGGCGCGGAGTCACCGTCGGGGCCAGCACGGTGTCAATGCCGATCACCAGCATGGCCAGGCCGGTTTGCAGGGTGCTCCAGCCGCGCAGTTCCTGGAGGTAGAGGGTCGCCAGGAACTGGAAGCCGGCGAACGAGGCGAGAAACAGCAGCGCCCCCAGATTGGCCCGCACGAGCGGCCCCGAGCGCAGGATTCCCAGTCGCACCAGGGGGTTGGCCGACCGACGTTCGATCACGATGAAGGCCATCAGCAGCGCCAGTCCCGCGGCGAAGGTAGCGAGCGTGGCCCAGACGTCATTGCCGGGGTGCTCCAGCCGGACCACCCCGTACACCAGCAGCAACATCGCGCCAGTGATGCTGAACGCGCCGGCCAGGTCGTAGCCGCCCCTCGGACGCTCCGGCGTGCCGGAATCCTTGAGCAGGGGGATCGCCGCCAGCAAGATCACCGCCGACAGCGCCACGGGGGCGAAGAACACCCACCTCCAGCCGAGCGAGGTCAGCAGGCCGCCGGCGACCAGACCGAGGGAGAACCCGCCCGCGGCCGTTCCGGCGTACACCCCAAGCGCCTTGGTGCGCTGCGGGCCCTCGGGGAAGTTGCTGGTGACCAGCGCCAGCCCGGCGGGCGCCATGAACGCGGCGGCGACTCCGGTGATGAATCGGGCGACCAGCAACATCCAGCCTTCGGTGGCCAGGCCGCCCAGACCGGAGAAGATCAGGAAGATCGTCAACCAGGTCAGGAACATGCGGCGGCGGCCCAGCAGATCAGCGGTACGGCCGCCCAGCAGCATGAACCCGCCATAGCCGAGCACATAGGCGCTGACCACGCCGCTGAGCATCCCTGTGGACAGGCCCAGATCGGCCCGGATCGCCGGCAATGCCACATTCAGCATCGCCACGTCGATTCCCTCCAGGAAGATGGCTCCGGCCAGCACGAGCAGCACGCTCCAGGCGCGTACGTCCATGCGGTCGTTCGATGTGGACATGGTCCATTCCTCTCGGGGAACGGGACCGGCTCGCGGTTACTCACGCGATCGCCGGTTCCCTCTTGTAACTAGCAGCATCATTGGTCACCATTGATGGCCATGGAAGACGGCACTTCAAAGTCCCTCGGTTACTGCGGGGATACCGGCGGCGACTACGACGTTCTGCAATGGGACACGCGGGAGGACTGCGAGGTCCGGCAGATTCTCGATCGTGTCGCCGACAAGTGGTCGCTGCTGGTCATCGCCCTGCTCGATCGGCGCAGCCTGCGCTTCACCGAACTCCGCCACATGATCGACGGGATCAGTCAGCGGATGCTCACCCGAACCCTGCGCCACCTGGAGCGCGACGGGCTGGTGAGCCGCACCGTGCACCCAACGGTGCCGCCGCGTGTGGACTACGAGCTCACCTCCCTGGGCGCAACCTTGCATGACACCATCCGCGCACTGGTCACCTGGACCGAAGAGCACCAGAACCAGATCGCCGCCGCCCGCGCGGCCTACGACGTCCGCGTGGCAGCCGAGCAGAAGGCGGCGGAGAACGAAGCCGCCGAACGGGAGGCCATCGCCCGGGACGTCCTGGCGGGCAGACACTGACGGACCCGGGGGTAGGTGATGGGGGTCGCGCCTGCCGCACGGGGCGACTGCCCAACTCGGCGGCAACTCCGGCGGCCAGGGATGGCCGGGTCCAGCAGCGGGGCGACCTGGGCGGACGCCAAGAGCCTGAAGGGTGTCAATACTCCGTTCACAGTTGTGAGCTGCGGGTTTGTCCCGGCTTCCTGGTCGAAGCAGTGGTCAGGATCGGGCATGCTCGAGGCTCGTGGCGCTCCGTCTCTTCTATTTGATCTCCTGCCACATCGTGGGCTGGCTGACACTGCTGGCTCGTGGCGACACGTCCAAGACCTTGGAGATCCTCGTGCTTCGGCATGAGGTGGCAGTGCTGCGCCGTCAGGTGGGCCGTCCGAGGCTGTCGTGGGCGGATCGAGCGGTGCTGGCCGCGCTGGCTCGGGGACTGCCGGCGGCGCTGCGTGCCCATCGGTTGGTGACGCCGGGGACGCTGCTGCGCTGGCACCGGCGTCTGGTCGCGCGTCACTGGACCTACCCGAACCGGGGGATGGGACGGCCTGCGACCGATCCGGCGGTCGTGGCGTTGATCCGGAAGCTGGCGCGGGACAATCCGCGCTGGGGTTACGAGCGCATCCGTGGCGAACTGCGGCATCTGGGCCATCAGGTGAGCGGTGCGACGATCCGCCGCATCCTGAAACGAGCACGCCTGGGGCCGGCGCCGCGACGTGCCGATGACCGATGGCGAGATTTCCTCCGCGCCCACACTGCGAGCACGCTGGCCTGTGATTTCTTCACGGTGGACACCGTCACGCTACGCCGGTTGTACGTCTTGTTCGTGGTGGAGGTCGGCACTCGGCTCGTGCACGTGCTCGGCGTGACCGCCCGCCCTGATGGGGCATGGGTTACCCAGCAAGCCCGTACCCTTCTCGCCGATCTGAAGGACCGGGCCGGGACGTTCCGGTTTCTGATTCGGGATCGGGACGCGAAATTCACCGACAGCTTCGATGAGGTCTTCGCAGGCGACGACATTCACGTACTGAAGATCCCGCCGCGGTCGCCTCGCGCGAACGCGTTCGCCGAAGGATGGGTACGGACCGCACGCACGGAGTGCACCGACAGGCTGCTGATCTTCGGCGAGCGGCACCTTCGTACCGTGCTGGACGAATATGCCGATCATTGCAATCGGCACGGGCCGCACCGCTCTCTAGGCCTTCGAGCTCCCACCGACGACGACTCCGACGTGATCCCGCTACCGACGGGCCGGATCGAGCGCCGTCACGTCCTCGGCGGGCTGATCAGCGAGTACCAGCGAGTCGGCTGACCAACTGGGTGGAGTCATGAAATAAGCAGGTCAGGGCCTTGGGCCCATTTTTGACACCCTTCACGATCGGGACAAGGACGCCGAGATCCTCGCCCTGCGCCACCAGATCACCGTCCTCGAACGGCAACTCGGCGACGACACCAGAGTCAGATTCACGCCGGAAGACCGGGCCTTTCTCGCCGCCCTCCTGACATCGCTGCCCCGCGAGGTCCTGCGCCGGCTGCGGCTTCTCGTTCGACCAGATACGATCCTGCGCTGGCACCGCGATCTGCTCAAGCGACGTCATGCTCGTACCTGCCGCCCGGCCGAAGCGGCCTGGGTGTCCGCCTACCGTGCGCTCCATCCGCGCTCTCATCCTGCGCCTGGTCCGGGAGAACCCCGGCTGGGGCTATCGGCGGATACACGGAGAGTTCGCCACGCTCGGCATCAAGGTCGCGTCGTCCACGGTGTGGGAGATCCTCAAGTAGGAAGGTGTGGGGTTCGAATACTCGACTCACATGGTGACCTGCAGCTTTTGGCAGACGCGCGGATCTTGAGCGTCACCGTCTAAGCGATCGCTCAAAACGACTTGTGCAGTAGCCGGGCAGACCCTTCGTGGCCGAGTTTTGACGCGGTACAGGGTCTTCTGGGGCAGGGCGGGCATGGGAGCCGGCCTCTGGCATCGTCACCGCCCGCGAGGTGCAACAGGAGATGAGGGCTTGTCGTGGATCAGCGGGCACCATCGCCGTCGTGCCGCGTGCGCCGGGCCAGCAGGGCCAGCAGGCCGATCATGACGAGTCCGAGCGTGGCCAGCGACACGCGGTCGGTGGTGTTCTCGCCGTTGGCGATCATCCCGAACACGGTGTGCGCCACGAGCGCCCCACCGGCCAGCGCCAGGCTGTGCCGGTCGCGCCACCCGCCGTGCGCCGTCCACCGGCGCAGCAGCACCCCTGCCACCACCGCCAGGAGCGCCGCCGCCACCATCGGGACCACCACCCAGCCGCCTTGGGTGAAGGCCGGGTGCCGGGCGCCGCCGAAGGGGAACAGCAGCGCGAGATATCCGAACGCCGCCAATCCGGCCAGGCACGCGACCACCGGCGGCGCGGGAACCGTCCAGGGCGCGGCGGCCGGCAGACCCGGCGAGCGGGGGACGAAGCGCAGCGCGAGCAGCGCGAGCACCGCGATCACCAGCACGAACGCCGCCAGCGCCGCCGGCGGCGCCTGGTGGCCGGGGTCGACGAAGGACGTCGTCCACCGCAGCAGCAGGGCGCCCAGCACGAACACCACCCCCGCCACGACCAGCCCGGTACGCCCCAGATAGGGCCGATGGCGAAGAGCCGGGACGATAAGATCCACCAGCAGGATCGGCAGGGCCACGCTGAAAACCCCGTGGTAGGGGATGTTCAGCTCGGTGTAGGCGCTGTTGAGGCCGAGGATCCTGGGCGCCCAGCCGGCCACGCCGTAGATGGTCGGGCTGGTGAGCGCCTGCAGCGCCAGCCCTTCCTCCACGATCCCGTACGCCGCGCCGAGCAGTAGGATGGCGGGCCAGCCCCGGCCGGTACGGCGTACCAGCTCGCGGATCAGTACGGTGCCGGCGCCGTAGATCGGCATCCACAGCAGCAGCAGCCACGCCTGGCGGAGGGGCGGATTGCCGAGCGTGAGCTCGGCGACGACCGGGGTGAGCCCGGCCAGCAGAAGCGCGGCCCACCGGCCGCGTGCTCGTGAGGTGACCATGCGTCCACGGTCTCCCGTGGCGGGCGTGGCGCGCTGCTGCCGCCAGGCCGGGCCGTGGCCTCTTCGGTCGCTCCTTGGAGGTGACTTTGGTTGCCATGGCGGGGCGGCGATGGTGACCTTGGTTGCTTACCAAACGGAAGGCCGGCGGATACGATCTGCGGTTGTGTTCGCAGCACAGGGCCGGGACGGGGGCCGCCGCAACGGCGAACCCTGGAGGCACGGAGAATCCGCAGGCGACGACGGCGCGGGACGGGACCGCGAAGCCACGAGCGGCGAGGCCGGGAGCCGCTGGGGCCCGGGGGCGGGTGGGCAGCCGGGTTCGGGGCGGTCGCGGCGTGACTGGGCGGTCGGGTCCGGCGGCATAGTGCTCGCGGTGGCCGGGGCCTGCGCGGTGGTCTGGGGGGATCTGGCCCCGGGGACGCCCGGCTGGTACCTGTGGGCCGACGCGGCCGGCGGGGCACTGGCGTGCGCGGGGCTGTGGTTGTGCCGGCGGTGGCCGGTGGCCGCCTCGCTGGCCGTCATCGCGCTGTCCGTCCCGGCCGCGGCAGCGTCGGTTGCCGCGGGGATCGCCACGCTCGTCGCGGCGCTGTACCGGCGGCCGCCCGCGGCCGTCGCGGTGGGGGTGGCGTGGGTGGCGGCGACGCTGGTCAGGTTCGCATGGCGGCCGCCCGGGCTGGCGCCGTACCCGGTGTGGGCGCTGGTCGGCGTGCTGTTCGGCGGGGCGATCACCGGCTGGGGCATCCTGGCCAGGACCCGGCGGGAACTGCTGGCGTCACTGGCGGAACGGGCCCGCCGCGCCGAGGCCGACCAGCGGCTTCGCGCGGAGGAAGCCCGCCGCGCCGAACGCCTCGGCATCGCCCGTGAGATGCACGACGTGCTCGCCCACCGGCTGTCGCTGCTGGCGGTGCACGCGGGGGCGCTGGAGTTCAACGCCGAGGCCAGGCCGGACGAGGTCGTCGAGGCGGCCGGGGTGATCCGGACCAGCGCTCACCAGGCCCTGCAGGAGCTGCGCGCGGTCATCTCCGTGCTGCGCGAGAGCCCGTCGGCCGAACTCCCGCTGACCGGGCTCGCGCCGCTGGTGGAGGAGTCGCGGCGGGCCGGGATGCGCATCGAGCTGCACGAGAACGACGTACGCTTCTCCGACCTGCCGGAGACGACCCGGCGCACCGCCTACCGCGTCGTCCAGGAGGGGCTCACCAACGCGCGCAAGCACGCGCCCGGCCGGCCCGTCACCGTCGTGGTCTCCGGCGCGGCCGGCGGCGAGCTGGCGGTCGAGGTGCGCAATCCGCTGCCCGCCGGGCGGGAGGCGGCGGGGCTGGCCACGACCGGGGCCGGAGCCGGGCTGGTCGGGCTGGAGGAACGGGTCTCGCTGGCGGGCGGGCTCCTGGAGCGGGGACGCACCGACGACGGCGGGTTCCGGCTGGCGGCGCGGCTACCATGGCCACGTGAGCGGCCCCATGAATGAGCCGGTGAGCGGGTCTGCGGATCCCCCCGTGAGTGGCTCTGCGAGTGCCCCCATGGATGAGGGCGGGGCCGCGCCCCCCGGCGGGCCCGGGAGTACGTCCGCCGCGATCCGGGTGCTCATCGTCGACGACGACGCGCTCGTCCGCGCCGGGCTGACGCTGATGCTCAAGGGCGCGCCCGCCCTCCAGGTGGTGGGCGCGGTGGCCGACGGCGCGCAGGTCCAGGCCGCGGTCGGCGAGCACTCCCCCGACGTGGTGCTGATGGACATCCGGATGGTCGGCGTCGACGGCATCGACGCGACCCGCAGGCTGCGCGCCCGCCAGGACGCGCCGGAGGTCATCATCCTGACCACGTTCGACGCCGACGAGCACGTGTTCCGGGCGCTGCGCGCGGGGGCCAGCGGGTTCCTGCTGAAGGACACGCCGCCCGAGGGGATCGTCGAGGCGATTCGGCGCGTCGCCGCCGGGGAGCCCAGCCTGTCGCCGAGCGTCACCCGGCGGCTGATCGCCCACCTGCTGCCCGAGGAGGACGACTGGCGGCGGGCCGACGCCCGGCGGGTGCTGTCGGCACTCAGCGACCGCGAACGGGAGGTGGCGCTCGCGGTCGGGCAGGGCAAGACCAACGCTGTCATCGCCGCCGAGCTGCACATGAGCGTGGGCACGGTCAAGGGCTACATCTCCCGCATCCTCACCAAGGCGGGCCTGGACAACCGCGTCCAGCTGGCCCTGGTCGTCCACGACGCCTCATAGGGCAGCCGCGCGCTCACAGCAGCCACGCGAGCCTGCGCGCAGCGCTCCCATATCTCGAACAGTCGACGGTTGCGGTAAACCGTACAGTCCCATCTGCGCGCCCATCTCCGCGCGGATGTTGTCTGCAGGTGGGCGCTGTCATTTCTCGCCAACGTTGAGGGCCAGACCAAGTAGGCCTGAAAGGGTTAACAGGCTGGCGAATGAGCTACCACTGCCTGAGGTGTGACGGCCTGCCCTCGGCCAGGAACGGCAGCACGTGGGAGAGCACGTCGGCGGATCTGTCCCAGCCGCCCTTGTGGTCGGCGTCCGGCAGGGAGAAGAAACCCGCGCCGGTGCGTTCGGCGAACGCCCGCATCGGCTCGTGCCAGGGATCAGATGTGCCCGCGTACATCAGGATCGGCACGCCGCAGGCCGCCAGCTCGGTGTCCAGGCCGGGTTCGCGCGAGAACGCGTCGTAGTTGGCGCGGAAAGCGCCCAAGTCCCCAGCGCCGATCAGGGCGGCCTGGTACGGGTCAGCGGAGGCCCCCTCCTTGACGATCCCGTAGGCGTCGATGTCGGCGGGCAAGCCGAGTTCCCGAATCGCCTGGTCGACCGCGGAGCGAAAGCCGTTGATGGGATCGTGGGCGCCGGCGACCAAGCAGGTCAGGCGTTCGGGTGCGTGCGCGGCGACCGCATAGCCGGTCATGGCTCCCAGCGAATATCCCCAGAACGCGGCCCGGTCGGCCCCGACGTCGTCGAGCACGGCGGTGACGTAGTCGACCCGGCGCTGCAAGGCGTAGGCCTCGATCTCGCGTGGGGCATCGTTGGCTCCCAGTCCCAGCGGATCGATAGCGATCACCGTGTGGGCGGCGGTCAAGGCCGGGGTGTATCCGCTGTGGGCCCAGTGCGCGCCGTCCTGGAACATGCCCGGGTGCAGCACGACCGGCGGGCCGTCCCCGAACACGTCGTACGAGATCTTGAAACCGTTGCTACGTGCGACGGGCACGTGTCGCTCCTTGTCGTCTAGCGAGTGTCGTTGACAAGGGACCGATGATGGACCTTTGCCCGGGAACGTTACGATTTGTAACGGGCTTCATCCTTCAGCAAGATTGAACGGTCCGGAAGGAGGCACTTTCTTGTCGCAACGGAACACCGTGGTAACAGACCAGCTCACAGCCCCCGCCGATGCGCCCTCGCCCGAGGATTGCCCGCTGCCTGAGGTCTTGGCCCTGATCGGAGACAAGTGGAGCGCCCAGGTACTGGTCCAACTGGGTGGCGGCCCGCACCGGTTCACCCAGTTGGAACGGGCGATCGAGGGCATCAGCCGGCGGATGCTGACAGTGAGCCTGCGCAACCTGGAACGCAACGGGCTCATCACCCGGACCGTCTATCCCGACGCCCCGCCCCGGGTGGAATACGCCACCACGTCTCTGGTCGAGGACATACGCGCTCCCCTGGAGGCGCTGTCGACATGGGCCCGCCACGCCGGACCCGTCATCGCCGCAGCCCGGCACGCCTACGACAACCGCCGCTGACCCGCTCGCCTGGCGGGCACAGCCGCACCGGCTCCGCCATATCCATGCCACTCGCCTGGGGCAAGCCGGCGCCAAGCTCGCCCCGGGTGCAGGCGCTCCTTCGCCAGGCTTCTGTCGACACCACCGCCCGCCACTTCCGCACCGGTAGCGCCCGAGCAGGCCGTCATCGACCGTCTTCGAGCAGTAGCACCCTCGGGGTCTTGCCGCTTTCTCGTCGTTGATCCTGTTCCATGACGTCGGGATAGTTGGATCAAATTGGCTCGCCCGGATGGGGCCAAAAGAGTCGTTCGTCGTCCGCGCTCAAGATGGCCTACTGGGGCCAGAAGACTCGTTCCCTTGGGGCCGGAAGACTCGTTCGAAGCCAGGCGGCGGCACGCGACGTCTTGAAGCACGGCGACATCTGCCTAAAGGGCTCACACGCCTTCGGGCCGGAAGCGACCGCGATGCTGCTGGCCCGTCCCGATAACACCGCGGCACTGCTTGATTAGTCGGCAGTCGCGGCTACGCAGGAAGCTCCCTGCTGCGGCTGCGTCCTGCTGTGTACCGCGGGTGTGTGGCCGAGCGCGGAGGTGCGCTCCGGGCACCGGGCCTGCACAGGGTTGCCCGGGCCCGCCGACCTGAACGATGCCCCTCGCGGCGGATCGGATCGCGCGGGCACCCGGGGTGTGCAATGCCCTGCGCGACGGATCCGTGGCCGTTCATTCGGTCAGTCGAGCTGCTGCCTTCCTCGCGGCTCGCAGGATCTCCTCGGAAATGGGGGAGCCCGCCGTCGCTCGAGCGAGCAGGAGAGCGCCCACGAGGGTGGACAGGGCCGCCAGCCCGGTGTCCTCAGTAGCGATCCATCCGGCCATATCGCGGACTCCGGCGGCGTAAGTATCGCGCCATTCAGGCTCTCGGGCGAAATCACCGGCGAACCCGGCTGCTGGGCATCCGCTGCCAGGGTTATCACGTGCTTCGGGTGAGAGGTAGGAGTCGATCAGTGACGACCACGCGGCATCGTGTCCACCGTGGTCATCGTCCAAGGCCGCCAAACACCCCACCATGTCGGCAAAGGCCTTGGCTGCGGCCTCGTCGACGAGCGCCGACTTGGAGGCGAACTGCTTGTAGAAGCCGCCCTGCGTCAGACCGACCGACTGCATGACGTCCGCGACGCTCACGTTCGGCACCCCCTTCTCACGGAAGAGTCGCGAAGCGGCTTCCACCACACGCTTTCGATTGGTCTGTGCCTCAGCCTGCGATACTCGACTCATCTTCGATCCCTCATCACTTCGGCCGCTTCGAGAACGTGTCGGAGGACCAATTCCAGGCATCGGGAGCCCGGCGTACGGTGCGGGAAGATAAATTATAGCTGAAATCTATGCGTGCCGCCGCGCTCCTCGGATGTCCGATGGTGGCGGCTTCGACCCTCGAACCAACGGGAACAGCTCGTGGGAGCGGGGCGGGGGCGGGCTGGGCGAAGGAGGCCGAGGCGGTGCACGCGGCGGGTGGGGGGATCATGCCGCAGTTGTGACACGTCAGCATGGTGGGGGCGCAGGGTCAGCCGCGTTCGTAGAGGCGCCCGCGGTCGGTCCTCAGGCTTGCCGTCGACGGCACCGCAGGGACTGGCTACGCCATGACGCAGCCGACCATGGACGCCGTCATCGCCGCGTTCGCCCGAGGCTGCCGGGGCGGCGGAACAGGCGGGCTTCGACGGGGGTGGAGCTGCACGGCGCCCACGGCTGCCTGATCGACCAGTTCCTGTGGGCGCGTACCAACCGTCGCATGGACGCCTACGGCGGCGACCTCGTGGCCTGTGCGAAGTTCGTGGTGGAGATCGTGACTGCGGTCCGCGAGGCGGTCTCGCTGGACTTGCCGGTCGCCCTCCGTTACTCCCACTGCAAGCAGGATGCTTGCGACGCGAAACTCGCTGGTACTCCGGAAGAGCTGAAGGGGATCTTGACACCGCTCGTGGCCGCCGGCGTCGATGTCTTCCAGGCCTCCACCGTCGCTACTGGCTTCCGGCACTCGACCGCTCCGACCTGATCCTCGCCGGCTGGACGACCTGGTCTGGCCACAGGTGCAGCGCGCGATCCCGCGCTGCTGGCCGCGCCACTGGGACGTGATCGAAGAGCTGAGCATGTTGTCTTGCGCCTGGCGCACGGCCTACCTGCGTGAGGAACGCACCGACCACCACGCGTGTGAGTACCTGGACCGGTGGCTGCCGGGCGCGCTCGAGCGCGCCACCGTACGGCTGCGCCCCTGCGCTGAGAGCCACCAGCCCGACGGGACCCGCCGCGACGACGCCGAGGTGGTCGACCGCAGCGGCCGGACGGCCGAGCGCGGCCAGCCCGACCCCCACCGGCGTCACCCGCAACCTCGTCCGGCCCAGCGGGCGTATGCCCAGCCCATTCCGGTATGGCGCTCCAGCTCTCCGCCGTCATGCCGCCAGTTCACCACACGCTCACGGCCGCGGCGGCGGGCACCACTCGCGAGGTCGTGTCGGCCCGCCGCGCCTGCTCAGGTGGTCAGGCCTGATCCACTGACCGACGTCCGGGCTCAGCCGTTGACGAAGTCGGCCACCGCGCGGGTGAACGCCTCCGGTCGTTCCAGGTGGGCCATGTGCCCGCAGTCCAGCACGAGCAGCTGCGATTTCGGCATCGAGTCGTGCAGCATCCGTCCCCAGCGGGTGCCGCAGATGAAGTCGTCCTCGCCGCTGATGACCAGCGCGGGCACGGTGAGCGAGCCGAGCGCGTCGCGTACGTCGAACGGGGCCGGCTCCTCGCCGCCGGACGGTGCGATCCAGGCGCGGAAGGTGGCGAAGACCGGCGCGATCTCGGCCTCCTGGGCCCAGTAGTCGCCGAAGTACGCGGGCAGGACGTGGCTCATCCGCTCGGTGAACGTGTCGTCGTCAGCGGAGGCCAGCGCCTCCGGGAACGCGGCCGGGATCCCCGCCGCCTCCGGGCGGTGCGGCAGCCGCGCCGGCAGGTTCTGGAGGTTGGCCATCGCGTCGGCCCAGAACTCGGGCCCGGTGACGGGGGAGGTGGCGAACAGGATCAGGCCCGCGACCCGGTCCGGGTGGTCCAGGGCGTACCGCTGGGCGACGAACCCGCCGTGCGAGTGCCCGAGCAGGTGCACCCGGGGCAAGCCGAGGTGTTCGACCACGCCGTGCACGAACCTGGCGTACGTGTCGATCCGGTATTCACTCCGGTCGGCCAGCCGGCCGGAGTCGCCGGTGCCGATCGGCTCCAGGTACACCATGGTCAGGTGCTCCTCCAGCGCCGACATCCGCAGGTACTCCCAGCTCATCCCGGGGCCTCCGGAGTGCACCAGGCAGACCGGGCCGGTCCCGGCGACGTGGTAGACCTGCCGTACGCCGTCGATGTCTATCTGGTGGGTGCCCGGGGTGAGCGCGGCGTCGGCGGCGGGGACGATGGACCTCATATGGTGACTCCTGCAAACTGCGATCTGATGGCGGGCTGCGCCCGCCTGGACGCCAACCAGATGCAGCCGAGTCCCGGAAGGTTCGATCGTCGCGGAGGTTTCTTCCGCAGACTCCCTCAAGCTTGGGGTTGAGCGGCGCGCGGGTGGAACAACCGCAGCTGCCGGACCCGCCCCTCACGCAGGTGCTGCAGCCAGATCACGCCCGGCGGGCAGTGCTCCGGATCGTCCGGCGGGCTGATCAGGTCCGCCTCCCAGATCATCACGTCCCCGCTGGCCAGCACGTTCGTGATCCGCTGGCGCACGCCCTGCGACAGGTCCTTGTCCATCCCCCGCAACAGCAGGTCCCGGCCGCTGCCGTCATCGACGCGCTGACCCCACGGCAGGATCGCCTCCAGGTCCGGCCACCAGGCTTCCCGTACCACCCGCTCGAACTCGCCGCGCTGCGCCGCCTCCAGCGTCTCCTCGGCCTCCCGGCGGCGCGCGCCGTTGAGCGCGGCGACGTCGTCGTGGGCCGCGTCGGCGGTGGCCCGCAGTGCGGTGGCGAGCTTGCTCCGGCCCTGGTTCAACCGGCTGCGTACGGTGCCGACCGGCACTCCGCACAGTGCGGCGATCTGCTCGTAGGACGAGACGTCGCTGAAGTAACGCAGCATCGTGACCAGGCGGACCGGCTCGGACAGCTCGCTCAACGCGTGCCAGACCCAGTCGCGCCGCGCGTGGTGTTCCAGCAGCTCGTCCGGCGTCGGCTCGCGCGTGGGCAGCCCCAGCCACTCCAGGTCACCCAGCGGGACCGGCCGGGAGGTCCGCAACCGCATCCGGCAGTTGTTCCGGACGACGGTGCGCAGCCAGGGCCCGATCGCCGCCGGATCGCGTACCTCGTCGATCCGGCGCATCGCCACCAGCATCGCGTCCTGGACCGCGTCCTCGGCGTCCGGCCCGTACCCCAGCAGGCTCAACGCGACCGCCAGCATGCCGGCCCGATGCCGTTCCAGCAGCACGGCGAGGCCGGTCATGTCCCCGGACTGCGCGGAGCGGACCAGCTCCGGATCCGACTCCAGATGCGGAAGCACGCTCGTTCCGTCCTTCTCCGGCGTGTGGGTGTGGATGCCGACGAATGCTATCCGGTCCACCTGCTCGTACCGGCGGCCGGTAGGCGCGGACTCGTGTTGTAGGTTCTGCGAAATGAGAAACCGCTCCATCGAGACCCCTTACGGTGCCTGGGCCTCACCCATCGACGCCGAGCTGGCCACTGCGGGGATGACCGCCGGGCAGATCGCGGCGCCGGCGTACGTCGGCGTGATCGGGGACGAAGTGTGGTGGGTCGAGCCGCGTCCCGATGACGACGGACGCGTGGTCCTCATGCGCGGGCCGGCCGAGGGCGCCGTCCGGCCGGTGTTGCCGGGCCCATGGAACGTCCGCAGCAGGGTCATCGAGTACGGTGGCCGCGCCTGGGCCGCGGCGGCTGACGATCACGGCATCCTTGCGGTGTTCGTTCATTTCGCCGATCAGCGGTTGTACGCCTACCGACCCGACGTTCCCGGCGCGGAGCCGCGGCCGCTGACCCCGGTCTCGGGAGTCGGCGGCGGGTTGCGGTGGGCGGAGCCCGAGATCGATCTCGTCCGCGGTGAGGTCCATGGTGTGCTGGAGGAGTTCACCGGCGACGGCCCGGGAGACGTGCGCCGTGTCATCGCCGCGGTTCCGCTGGACGGATCCGCGGCCGGCGACCGGTCGGCCGTTCGCGAGCTGTGTGACGACGGCCGTCGTTTCATCTCCGGTCCCCGCTACTCGCCCGATCGCAGGCGTGCCGCCTGGCTGGCGTGGGACCACCCGTACATGCCGTGGGACGCCGCCGAGATCATGATCGCCGACGTTGGCGAGGACGGGATCATGCGGCGGGTCCGCACGCTGGCCGGTGGCCCGGGTGATCCGGTGGCCCAGGTCGAGTGGGCGGCGGACGGTAGCCTGCTGGCCGCCCTAGAACGCACCGGATGGTGGAACCTGTACCGCGTCGACCCCGACACGGGCAGGCTCCGGGCCTTGTTCCCGGCCGAGGAGGAATTTGGCGGTGCCCAGCGGCTGGGCCTGCGCTGGTTCGGTCCGCTGACCGACGGGCGGGTCGCCGTGCTGCACGGCCGCGGTGCCCAACGACTGGCCCTGCTCGACCCCGGCACCGGGGATCTCGTCGACGTCAGCGGCGAACGGTCCGAGTGGCTGCCCCACCTGGCCGTGTCCGGAAGCACGCGCGTCGTGGGGGTGGCCGCCGGCCGCTTCAGGCCGTACGAGGTCGTCGAGGTGGACGTCGCCACCGCGGAGGTCCGGGTGGTCGCGCAGGCGCGTTACGGCGCGGTGGATCCGGCGTTCCTCCCGGAGCCGCAGGCGCGGGTCTTCATCGGGCCGGAAGGCGGCGAGGTGCACGCGAACCTCTATCTGCCGCGCAACCCGCACGCCACCGGTCCGACGGGCGAACGTCCTCCCTTCGTGGTGTGGGCCCACGGCGGTCCCGCACTCCGTGCCTCCCTCGCCGTCAACCTGGAGATCGCCTATTTCACGTCGCGTGGCATCGGCGTGGTCGAGGTGAACTACGGCGGAACGCCGGGATTCGGCCGCGCCTACCGCGAACGACTCCGTGAGCAGTGGGGCGTCGTCGACGTCGAGGATTGCGCCACCGTGGCCCGCGCGCTGGTCGACGAAGGGCTGGCCACCGCCGGACGGCTGGCGATCCGCGGCGGCAGCGCCGGCGGCTTCACCGCCGCCGTCTCACTCGTGACGACCGACGTGTACGCCTGCGCCACGATCCTGTATCCGGTGCTGGACCTGTACAGCCTCGCCACCGGGCAGACCCACGACTTCGAGTCGCACTACCTGGACTCTCTCGTCGGCCCGGTAGCCGAGGTCCCCGACCGATACCACGACCGCTCACCGGTCACGCACCCGGAACGGATAACCGTCCCTTTTCTCCTGCTCCAGGGAACCGACGACGTGATCTGCCGACCCGCCCAGGCCGAACGATTCCTCGACCGGCTGGCCGGCCGCCCGGTCCCGCACGCCTACCTCACCTTCGAGGGGGAGGGCCACGGCTTTCGCAATCAGAAGACCATGGTCGCCGCTATCGAGGCGGAGCTGTCTCTGTACGGGCAGGTCTTCGGCTTCGCCCCACCCGGAATCCCGGCGTTGCCCATGGCCGTCACCGACGAGCGGGGCGATCACGCCGAATCCCGCTGACCGCGATCACGGCCTGTCCGGCGAAGGATGTCGCGGATCGCTCCGGCGGACAGGTCGGATTTCGTGAGGAACGCGAGGGTGGGGCCGTCGGCGAAGTCGCTTTCGGCGTAGGCGGAGATGAGGATGACCTTCGAGACCTGTTCGGGGCGGTCGAAGCGGGCCTGGCCAGGATCGCCCTGCACAGCCCGGATCTCCTGAAGGGTAGGACTCGGGACCGCCGCCAGCAGCTCGACGTCGTGCGGTGACAGCCGCCAGGTCATCGCCTCGGGCAGTACCGACGGGAAGGGCGCCTTACCCGCCCGCCACTCCGGAACCCGCTCCTGCTCGAGTCCGAGTGTTTCCGAGTAGAACTGCAGTGCTCGCTCAACGTCCCGCACATTGAGCACCAGGTGATCAAATGCTTTTACGCGCACCGCTAATCTCCTCTGTTAGCTGGCTTATTCGCTGGGAGCCAACGCATCGTCGGGGACAGTGCGTGAGGTCCTCTGGCGGGTGCTGAGCGTGAGGAGCAGCGAAGCCGCTGTCAGCGCCACGCCGAACCAGACGACACTGGTGACACCCAGATGATCGACGAACAGTCCACCGAAAAGCGCCCCGAGCGCGATGGAGCTGTTGTAGGCCATGGTGTTGAGTGACATCGCGGCTTCGAAGGTCTCGGGCGCGGCAGCTTGCGTCATGTTGACCTGGCACAACTGGACGACGCCGAAGGAAAGTCCCCAGAGAATCAGCGAGATGACCGAGCCGACCTGCCCGTGAGCGATCGTGAGCAGCAACAGCAAGGACAGCACGAGTCCCGCGCAGCCGACAATGAAGCTGCCTCTCAAGTTTTTGTTCACCGTGTGTCCGGCGACGAAGTTTCCGGCCGCGCCGCCCGCGCCGTAAACCATCAGCAGCACTGTGATGAAGAGGGGTGCGGCGGACGAATTGCCCTCGAGGTAGGGGCGCACGAAGGTGTACGCACCGAAATGGCCGAGCACGAACAGTACGACGGTGAACAGCACCAAACGCAGCTGCACGTTCTTGAGCGGGAGCCCGAAGACTTCCCGTACCGAAACCGCGTTCGCCGACGGCAGCGATGGGATGATGGTGACGACCGCGAGGAACACCAGCGCGCTGAGGCCGGCAGGGCCGAAGGAGTTCTCACTATGTGAGACCGAGGGCGATGAGCGGGTGACGGAAGTCGTCGCGTGCCCACCGGGCGCCTTCGGCGATGTTGGTGAAGTTGAGCAGGCGTAGCGCGCCGATCGC
>NZ_JBICRM010000048.1:0-55892 GCF_043197025.1 Nonomuraea marmarensis | reverse complement strand
ATGTGGGCGGTTTAGAGCCTCCCCCCGCAGGGCGGCTCTGAAGGGCCATCACCTTCATCTTCCACGCAGCACCGCTTCAAGAAGCTCTACCTACATCACAAGCCCCTCTCCACGTTCGTGGCACACCTTCATCACTACTACGAGACGGTCCGCCCCCGTGCCCCGCGACGGTACTCGACCTCTTGCGGCGTGGACCGCTTGAGGATCTCCCTCTCGCCGCCACCCTGACGGGTCGGCGACAGTATCGGGGCGACAGGTTCCCACGTTCCATGCAAGAGCCCAGGCCAGACTCGCGCCGCCTACATGCCGGACGCCGTCTGGGCAGTCGGCAGGCTCCCCCCAGACTTGTCCCGGAGCCCAGTCCTTGCCCCGGTTTCGACGCCACTGAAATCCATTACGACACGTCATCAGCGGTTCGCTCCCGCTCGCCTTCCTGACCCACACCTGACGCGATCACGTCGCGCCTTTTGCCACAGCGCTCACCACGAACGGCACTTAACCGACGCAGCCTGTGGTGGTTTGGGACCTCCCCCTGCAGGGCGATCCCGGAGGACCTACCTCCATCTCCTGCACAGCACCGCTTCCAGAGGCTTCTACGTCGACGCCTCCTTCGGCGCTCGTGGCACACGAACTGCACGGATGGAGTTCTCGGCAGGCGCAGATTCCCCGCGGCGGGTTCGTTGTCGGAGGAGGCGGTAAGGGGCGTCCCCAGCGCTGTCCATGTTCCGGATCCGGTTGTCGAAGGTGCAGGTCAAAGACCCGTTGAGCGAGGTTTCCCAGCCCGGCGGGCAGAGCAAGGAAGGCGAAAAGGACGCAGATGAGGAAGAAGATCGACTATGACGACAGCACGGGATGTCATGCACCGCGGCTGCGAGTGCCTGCGAATCAACGACAGCCTTGCCGAGGCCGCCCGGCGGATGGCCGAGTTGAATGTCGGCTCCTTGCCGGTATGCGATGAGAACGGCCAGCTCAAGGGGATCATCACCGACCGCGACATCGTGGTGAAATGCACCGCAAAGAGCAAGAACCCGGCCGAGGTCAAGGCTGGCGACCTCATCGAAGCCCCGGTGCGGTCCATCGACGCCAACGCCGACATCGACGAGGTCCTGCACCAGATGGCCGAGCACAAAATCCGCCGTATACCGGTGCTGGAGAACAAGGAACTGGTCGGCATCATCAGTCAGGCCGACCTCGCGGCGAAGCTGCCCCAAGACAAGGTCGGCGAGTTGATGGAAGCCATCTCGGCCACCTCCCACTGAAACAGCCACGACCCGGCCCCGGACCTTCGTGGCTGGCCTCCCCCCGCGGGCGCCCTTCGCACGAGCAGGTGTTCTCCCGGAGCCTCTTTGGTGGCGACGCCTTCAGTCTTCAGGGTGGACCATCATCCGACCGGCCGGAGAATCACCCTCGGCGCTGTGTCCGAGCGCATCCTTGCCCGGAGGCGGCGGACACCGTGATCACCATCGGAAACGGTACGGGACACACGACGCCTGAGCGCGTAGGAACAGTGCTCGCCGTGGTTGTGGTCAGGAGCCCTCCCCCTCGTCGATGCCGTCGCGCGCACCGCCATCGAGAAGATGCGCCCCGGCGTCGTGCAAGGTGATGCCGTAGCTGCCCGGCGCGCTGCCGGGGGGCATTCCCTCGTTCGCCGCGGCGATCGCCTTGAAGCGGGTATCGCGGGTCGGACCGTCGCCGACGAGGTGACCGCGCAGATGGCCGGCGTCATCGTAGACGGCCCAGCGACCTGCGCCCACCTGTGGCACCGCGGCCGGGTTGTCCTTGAGCCACTGCGCGTTGGCGGCGTGCTCAGCCTGCTGGCCGGCCTCGTTGCGCTGGACCGGTTCCGTGGCGGCGTGATCGTCGGTTTTGCGAGCACTACTCATGTTGCGTCTCGCTCTCAGATTGCGGCCGACGCCCCCGAAACATCGGCGGGACACTCGTGCCTCGGGAGCAAGGGTATCGGCAGGGCGCAGATCGCATTGACCGGGATGCCGTTCGGCCCGCGTCGTCGGGAATCCGCTGCGACACGCCGCCGAGCCCGCGCCCCCTCCCCCGCCGAGTGCCTCGTATGAACGCGGTCATGGAGAGGTGGGTGCGGTCCTGCCGCCGCGAACTCCTGGACCGCTGCCTGCTCCGGAACGAACGCCACCTGCGGCATGCCTTGCGCGAGTACGAACACTTCTACAACCAGCACCGAACCCATCAAGCCCTGGACCAGGCGGCTCCCCTACGCGCCGTCTCCGATCCGATCATCGATCCAGTCATAATCGTCGACCTCAACGTACGCCGACGAGACCGGCTCGGCGGAGCCCTCCATGCATACCATCATGCCGCTTGAACTGCATGGACGCAGTTTTCGGCAGGCGCAAGGTCATGGGGCCGCTGCGGTGTTCTTCTCTGACGGTGTGGGGCGCCAGCCGTCCCGTTCGGCCGGGCGCCGGTGCGGAGTTTGCCGCCAGTCAGGGCTGAAAGTCCTTTTTGGCAACACCTCGGGCCGGGCGCCGCAATGCGTGCCTCCGGCCCGCTGGACCCGCCGTAGGGGTGGTGTGGGGGCGGGCGCCGTTATGGGCTTGCTGGACTCGCCGTGGTCGCGGCTGTGGCCGAGGGTGTGCGGGGGAAGCACACCCTCGGCTCGGGTCAGTCGAGGGGGCCGCGCACCGTGAGCGTGTGGACGGCCTCGGCGGGCAGGTGCGTGTCGTCGCCCAGGCGGCGGACGCTGTACGTGTAGTCGCCGCCCACCTGGGGAGTGTCGGCGACGGTGAACGAACCGTCGGCGGACGTCAGCCGTATGTTCGGCAGCCCGGTCGTGACGGTGCCGTCGCGGTTGGAGACGGTGCGTTGCACCAGGAGCGTGGTGCCTGCCGGATCCAGGCCCGCGCCCGACAGCGTGCCGCTGAGCTCGACGCTGCGGTCGGCGACCGACTGCTCCGGGCCGGTGAGGGTGAGCACCACGGGGGCCTTGGCCACCGGCACGCTTCGCGACGTGTAGCTCAGCTCGTATGCGGCGTTGCCCGACCAGGACACGTAGTACGTGTACCGTCCGGCGACCGGCGGGGTGTCGGTGAGGGTGTACGCGCCGTCCGCGGCCGTCACCGCGGAGAGGGTCAGACGGGTGCCGTCCGGAGCGTGGCGGGTCACCGTGAGCCGCTGCTCGCCGGGGGCCGCGCCGTTCGCCAGGGTGAGCCGGCCCGTCAGGGTGAGCGGTTCGAAGAGGGTCGCGGAGGCGGGAACGTCCAGGGTGACCGAGGACCTCACCTTGGCCGCGGTGACGTACGTGTACGCCTTGGTCCACCGGTGCTCCGCGTCGCCGTCCCAGACCGCCTCGTACCTGAACCTGCCGGCGGCGGGCAGGGCGTCGGTGAGGGTGAAGGAGCCGTCCGCGGCTGTCGTCACCTCGGCGACGGGCTCGCGGGGTCCGTTCCCGTCTATCGATTCCACCCGGCGGGCCACCGTCACCCGCTGCCCGCCGGAAGCCGACCCTTCCGCCAGGGCGAGGCGGCCCGTCAGCGTGAGCGGAGCGACCGCGTCCACCGCGTACGGGGCGGTCAGCGTGAGCGTGGACGCCGGGAGGTCGACATCTGGCACCCGCCACAGGTGGACACGGTCGGAGGCGTCCTTCACCAAAGCGAAGGCGACCCTGCCGAGGTTGGTCAGGGCGCCCATGAACACCTCCACGTCGGAGTCCGCGTAGGTGAAGGTGTTCTCGCCCGTCGCGGCGTCGAACACGTTGATGCTGCTGACACCGTTGAAGTATTGGGCGCCCAGGACCGACGTGCCGTCCGGGCTGATTGCCATGGCTCGTGCCGAGCCTTCCGTGCCGTAGCCGCGGACGAGGGTCAGACTGGTTGTGTCCCAGGCGTTGTATGTGTTGGGAGAGCCGTGCAAGGTCAGCGCGGTCGAGCCGTCCGACGTGAGGGTGATGTCCGGCTGGCTGGATTCGATGGACGAGGGCTGGCCGAGCATCCCGCGAAGGGTGACGTCGGCGCCGGAGGTGTCGTAGACGAGGGTCTCGTTATCGGCACTGACGACGAGCGTCGACCCTGCAGCGGCGGGCACGGGGAAACTGTTAAGCCGCGGGATAATCGGAGTGGGCTCCGGCTGTGCCGCCGTCGTGTCGAGTCCGAGGAGACCGCCATTCCCCGATGAGCAACCGTAGCCGACGTACAGGCGACCGCCGGACCAGGCCACGCGCCGCGGGCACGGGTACGCCGCCAGATCGAACCGCCGCGTGATGGAGAAGGAGCCGGTATCGATCTCGGCGACTTCGTTCGAGAGCCTCAGCGCCGCGTACAGGCGGGTGCCGTCAGGCGTCACGGCCAGGCCGCCAGCGCCTGCAAGGCCAGTGATGGCCCCAGTGAAGACGCCACGGGAGTCCGCGGCGACGATCCGGTCGTCGACCGAGGCATAGACCCTGTCGTTGCCGGCTACGACATCGGAGCCGTACATGTAGTCGATGTCGACACCGAGGTCGATCAAGGAGTCGGCGGCCGTCGCGGCGGGGGCCTGGGCGACGAGCAGGGCGGCCGCGATCGCGGTGGTTGCGCCGCAGGCGAGCAGTCGCCGCGCTAATCGCAAAGACATGATCATTCCATTCATTCGCTCACCAGTACGAGAAAGCAAGATCTAAGCCCATGTGCGGCCGCGACGTCAAGATGGGTCAGTCGTCATGGGCGATGAGCATGAGCTGCCGCCACAGCAGCACCACGAATACCGCGGAACCAGCGAAGGCGAACCAGAAGGGCGCCGCGACACCGAAGCGGGCGGCCAGGACACCGCCGATCAACGAGCCGACCACCAGACCGGCGTAGACGCAGATGGTGTTGACGCTGCCCACTCGACCCTGGAGTTCGCGCGGGACCGCGCGCTGGCGGACGGTGACCGAGGTCGTGCCCCATATGAACGCGTGCGCGCCGAAGGCCAGGAAGATGCCCCCGGCGACCCACGGCGAATGGGTAAGGGCCAGGCCCAGGTGGGTGAACGTTTCGATGATGAGTCCGATCCGCATCAGGGCGCCGAGGCTCACTCTGCGGGTGATGGCCCCGTACAGGCCGGTGCCGATCAAGCCGCCGATTCCGCCGATGGTGGTCATCAGGCCGAAGCCTATGGCGCCGAGGCCGAGCTGCTCCTGGGTGTAGAGGACGAGAACCGACCAGGCCGCGCCGAACGTGAAGTTGAAGATCAGGATTGTGAGCGCCAGCGTGCGGATCGCCGCGTGCTGGATGGCCCAGGTGAACCCGGCGATGAGTTCCCGTACGGTGTTAGGCATGGGATCGTCGGCCTGTCGGCCGTGCGGTGGCAACGTGATCCGGGAGACTAGGACGATCCCCGCCATCACCAGGAGCAGCTGGCCCGCGAATGGCCAGGTGAAGCCCAGGCCGAACAGTGCCGCGCCGATCGGTGGCCCGGCGAGCTGATTGAGCGTGATGAACCCCGTGCCCAGGCGGGCGTTGGCGATGACGAGATCGTCCTTGCTGACCATCATGGGCGTCAGCGTGGCCGTCGCGTTGTCGGCGAACACCTCGGCGATGGACCGGAGCGTGAGCGCCACCAGCGCCGTCACCACGGTCACCGTGCCGGTCACCATGAGCACGATGAGCGCCGCCAGCACCAGAGCCCGCACCGCGTTCGCGACGAGCACGATCCTGCGCCGGTCGTGCCGATCCGACAGCACGCCCGCATACAGGCTGAACAGCAGCGGCGGCGCCCAGCCCGCCAGGGCCGACAGCGAGATCATCAGTGGATCGCGGGTCAACGTCGCGATCAGCAGCGGGCCTGCGGCGGCCGCGACCCCGTCACCGAGATTCGTCAGCCAGCTCGACGCCAGCAACCATCGGAATCCTGTCCCCAGCCGGGCAGGCAGGATCCTCTCCACCACTGTGATCACGAGCGCAAAACCATACGTTTTGGGGGGATCTGCGGCAACACGTTTTTCGTGTCTACGCGCTATGCCGGACGGTCGCGGCAGGCGCGCGGAAATCCAGCGGTATGCGCGGACGGCCTCGTCTGTCGCGACTTCGGCCATCGCCTCACCAGGTCACGCGGCCGCTCCTTCGGCCCTGCGGGCGGTTCGGGAACCGGCTGGCAGTCGGGATGATGCGCCAACCAACGGATGGTGCGCCACTCTGGCTCGCCAACCATCGGCCGCAGCAGCACCCGACTGAAACTGCGGCTCGATCGCCTCCACCGCCCACTCCCGGCCGTCCAATCGCAGCGTCGACCTCAGCGACAGCTCCAGCAGTCGCGCCTGTCGGGTCATCCTCCGCCTCCTTCAGTCGATGACCACACCAGCGAACGATCCGACAACGGACGCGAGAGATCGACTCCGAGCCTGCGATGCCAGAGCAGATGCAAGGCATGGGCGCGGGCGACCATCGGCAGCGACGTCCGCGCCACGAGCTCCCCGAAACCGGCCGGCCCGGCGGCCATCGCCTTCGAGGTGGTCGGCGTGGCGGTTGACGGCGCGCGGGCGGTCAGCCTCGCCGAGGAGTTGCGACCCGACGTGATCCTGATGGACCTGCGGGACCATCAGGCCGCGAACCGCTACGGCGTGATCGCGTCGGCGGCCGGGGTCGCCGGCTTCAGTAGTCGCCATCCCAAGGGCGCCAGGGCCAGCCACATGCACAGGACCGCGAACGGCATGAGGGCCTGGCGGCCGGGTCCGTCCAGCACTTCGTAGCAGATGAACAGGACCAGGGTGGCCAGGACGAGTGTCAGGGTCGTCGTGCTGATTCGCTTCAGGGCGGCCAACTGAATGATCAGGGCCAGGAACCCAAGGTAGACAAGCTGGGTGCCGAATCCGTACAGGATCTGCTCGGCTCCCGGGATGCTTCGGATCTGCTGGTCCAGGACCTTCAACTGTGCGCGAGTGTCGGTGGCGAATCCGACATACAGGTCAACGAGCATCTCGGCGATCGAGGCGGTGACGCTGATCAGCGCCACCGCCAGACTCACCCTGGCGAGGATCTGCCCGGTACCGCGGCTTCGGACCCGGCGAAACAGTTCGACGCAGGCGATGCCCAGCAGCACGAAACCGATGAGCCACACCGAATGCGCGATCGTCGTCCATGGCTCGACTCCTTCGTTGCCGCCGAACCTCATGAAGGTCCAGCCGCCGAGCTGCCCCACCGGCGCCAGGATGAGTGCCCACCCGGCGAGGGTTGGCCAGGTCATCGTCGCCGTCCGGGTCGGGTCGGATGAGCTGCGGCGCAACAGTTCACGTCCTACCGGCAGGAGGGCCAGCCACAGAATCAGCGCCGATCCGGCCTGCGCCAGCCGCAACGGGATCTCCACCAGCAGCTCGGCGCCGTTGACCAGCACCGCCACGGTCACCAGGGTCGCGAAGCGTGTGGTGCCCTTGCCCTGCGCCGCGAGGTGTATCGCCTGCACGATCAGCACCAGGAACAGCAGCACCGGCCCGACGTCGTAGATGGCCAACTGAACCCCGGGCAGGTCGTGGATCTGGCCGCTCAGGGCCCGCATGTCGGTGCGGTTGTCGGTGGAGAAGCCCACCACCAGATCGATCACCATCTGGATGAGCAGGCAGCCCGCGCCGATGACACCGACGATCAGCGAGCCGGTGGCCAGTATCCGCCCTCCCGAGGTGGTGTCCTTGGCACGTCTATACAGCTCGACGCAGACGATCGCGTACATGACGTTGTTGAGGACCCAGGCGATGTGGGCCAGGGTCCAGCCGGGTTCCTGACCACCGGTACCGCCCAGGCGCATCAAAGCCCAGCCGGCCAGGACCAACAGTGGTGCGGTGACGAAGGACAGCCCGGCGATTCGTTTCCAGTTCATGGACGCCGACCCTAGCTCTACAGAATTTTTTCTGCAAGTTTTTCTCTGCATGAATCTTTCTGCATAATTGTCTCGGTACGGCTAAGCTGATCGCATGTCAACGGAACCGGTCATGCACACCCCGGCGGCGATGAAGGCGCTCGCCAGCCCACTGCGGCGAGAGATCCTCCGCCACCTCGCCAATCACGGCCCGGCCACCTCCACCACGCTGGCCAAAGCCATGGGCCAGAACACCGGGACCACCAGCTACCACCTGCGGATGTTGTCCGACACCGGTTTCGTGACCGAGCTGCGCGACCGCGCCAAAGGGCGGGAACGCTGGTGGGACGTCGTCAAAGCCGACCGGCGGATGCCCGCCCGCGAAGAACTGACCGCCGCCGAACAAGACCTCGCCGAGCGACTGGGCGACTCCAAACTCGCCGAGGACCTACACCTGCTGTCAGCCTTTGCCCACAACCGGGACGAGGCCGGCGACTGGCAGCAGGGCTCCCGCGCCAGCACCTTCATGACCAAGGCACAGCTCAAGGAATTCCACGAGGAGTACCTCAAACTGGTGCACCGCTTCGGCACCGACCGCGACAACGCACCCGCCGACGCCCGGATGATCCTGCTGCGCTGGATCGGTTTCCCCGACCCCCGCGGCTCCTGATCCCCTCCACCCCGACGTCTTGGTTCGCGGGAGATACCCGGGTCCAGATCCGCTTCCGAGATTACGGACATGATCGACTGGTGGCCGCTTCTGGCCGTCCCTCGGCTGGACCGGCGCACATCCAGATCATCCGCATCCGGCCAGCCGCTACGTTGCGATCCAGCGGTGGGGTGCGACTTTAGGGCTCAGGTCGGCATCAGCGACTTCGGCCCCGTGCAGGTGTCGCTGATCACTACGGCGCCGCACTCGATCCATCGCACGCCCAAGCGCATTCGCGGCGTGTCCCCAACCCGGTGAACCTAAATGGTCACCGCACTAGTCGAGGGAGGCGGGGTACGATTCGAACTCGGCATCGGCCAGGTCTTCGAATTCGAAGATCGCGTCGATCTCGGTTCCCATGGCGATATTCGTGACGCGCTCGAGGATGATCTCTACGATGACCGGGACGCGGAACTCTGTCATGAGTTTGACGGCCTCTTCGAACGCCTCCGGCAGTTCGGCCGCTGTACGCACGCGGATGGCCTTGCAACCGAGTCCTTCGGCGACCTTGACGTGGTCGACACCGTATCCCTCGAGGTCGGGGGAGTTCACGTTGTCGAATGCCAGTTGCACGTGATAATCCATGTCGAAGCCGCGCTGGGCTTGGCGGATGAGGCCGAGGTAGGAATTGTTCACCAGCACCTGTATGTAGGGCAGGTTGAACTGGGCGCCGACCGCGAGTTCCTCGATCATGAACTGGAAGTCGTAGTCGCCGGACAGGGCGACGACGGTGGCATCGGGCTCGGCCACGCGCACGCCGAGTGCCGCCGGCACTGTCCAGCCGAGCGGACCGGCCTGGCCGCAGTTGATCCAGTGGCGTGGCGCGTACACATGTAGGAACTGTCCGCCGGCGATCTGGGAGAGCCCGATCGCGGACACGTAACGCACGTCCCTGCCGAATGCCCTGTTCATTTCCTGGTAGACCCGTTGGGGTTTCATCGGCACGTTGTCGAAGTCCGTGCGCCGGTGCATGGTGCGCTTGCGTTCGAGGCAATCGGCGACCCAGTCCGCGCGGTCCGGCAGGAGGCCCACCTCTTTCCGATCGCGTGCGACCTCGACCAGCCGCTCCAGGGCCGCGGCGGCGTCGGAGACGATGCCGTAGTCGGGAGCGAAGACCCGCCCGATCTGGGTGGGCTCGATGTCGATGTGCACGAACGTACGTCCGCGGGTGTAGGTGTCCAGGCCTCCCGTGTGGCGGTTGGCCCATCGGTTGCCGATGCCGAGCACGAAGTCCGATGCCAGCATCGTCGCGTTGCCGTACCGATGCGAGGTCTGCAGCCCGACCATGCCGGCCATCAGCCGATGATCGTCCGGGATCGCTCCCCACCCCATCAGGGTCGGCACGACCGGCACGTCCAGCAGTTCGGCGAGCTCGACCAGCAGGTCGGCGGCGTCGGCGTTGATGACACCGCCACCCGCGACGATCAGCGGGCGCTCGGACGCAGCGAGCAGGTCCAGGGCCTTCTCCGCTTGCGCGCGGGTCGCGGCGGGTTTGTAGACGGGCAACGGCTCGTACGCGTCGATGTCGAACTCGATCTCGGCCAGCTGTACGTCGACCGGCAGGTCGATGAGGACCGGGCCGGGACGACCGGACCGCATCAGGTGAAAGGCCTGCTGAAAGGCGCCGGGCACCTGCCCAGGCTCCAGAACGGTCATGGCCATCTTGGTGACGGGCTTAGCGATGGAGGCGATGTCGACCGCCTGGAAGTCCTCCTTGTGCAGGCGTGAGACCGGCGCCTGCCCGGTGATGCACAGAATGGGGATGGAGTCGGCCCACGCCGAGTACAGACCCGTGATCATGTCGGTGCCCGCCGGACCGGACGTGCCGACGCACACGCCGATGTTTCCGGCGCGGGCGCGGGTGTAGCCCTCGGCCATGTGCGAGGCGCCCTCGACGTGACGCGCGAGGATGTGCTTGATACCACCGTGCGCCCGCATCGCGGAGTAGAAGGGATTGATGGCCGCGCCCGGTAGCCCGAAGGTCTGAGTGGCGTTCTCGCGTTCCAGGATCTTCACCGCTGCGTCGACGGTTCGCATACGTGGCATGACAGATCTCCTAGCGGTTCGTACGGCCGGACAGTTGCTCCACGATCAGCAGCAGGGCGGAATGGTCGAGGTTCCCGTGTCCTTGGGCGCGTGCCGCGCCCATCAGCTGGGCGACGGCGGCACCGAGTGGGATCGCGACGCCCGCCTCCCTGGCGGCGGCGGTGACGATGCCCATGTCCTTGTGGTGCAGGTCGATCCGGAATCCAGGCTGGAAGGCGCGGGCGCGCATCCCGGCGGCCTTGCGGTCGAGGATCCGGTTACCGGCCAGGCCGCCCGCGAGGACCTTGACCGCGGCCTCGGTATCCACACCATGGGCTTCGAGGAACACGATGGCCTCGGCGACGAGCTCGATGGTGCCCGCGACGATGAGCTGGTTGGCCGCCTTGACGGTCTGCCCCGAACCGGCGGGTCCCACGTGCACCACGGTTGACCCGACGGCTTCGAGGACCGGGCGGGCGGCCTCGAACTCGGCGGCGCCGCCACCGACCATGATGGACAGGCTGGCCTCGATCGCTCCGCTCTCACCACCGGAGACCGGGGCGTCCACGGCGCGCAGACCGTGAGCGACGGCGGCTTCGGCGAGCCGCACGCTGACGTCGGGGCGGATCGTGCTGGCGTCGATCCAGAGGCTGCCGGTCGGCGCGTGTGCCAGGATCCCGTCCTCGCCGAGCACGACGTCCTCGACATCGGGTGAGTCCGGCAGCATGGTGACGATGACATCCGCCTCGCGAACGGCATCGGCGATGCCGGCGGCCCCTCGGCCGCCCTGCTCCACCAATCGGTCGACCTTGGCCTTGCTCCGGTTGAATCCGGTGACGTCGAAACCGGCCTTGACCAGGTTGGCGGCCATCGGGCCGCCCATGATGCCAAGCCCGATGACGGTGACGGCGGTCATACGAGTTCTCCTTCAGCGCGTGGAGGTGGTCGCGGAGCGACGGTCGCGGGGCAGCCAGGCGAAGGGATCCCCGGTGGTGGCGCGGTACTCGAGCCCGGTCCAGCCCTGGTAACCGGTTCGCTCGAGCGCGGCCAACCAACGATCGAGCGGCAGGTCGCCGGTTCCGGGTTCACCGCGTCCGGGGGCGTCGGCGATCTGGACGTGACCGACGCGGCCGGCGTGCGCGCTGATCGCCGCGTCGACGTCGTCTCCGTTGACCGACAGGTGGTAGAGGTCCGCCAGCAGGCGGAGGTTGGTGACGCCGCTGTCGCGGGTCACCCGCTCGATGACCGCGACGGCGTCGGCGGACGTCTTGAGCGGGTAACGGTCGGCGCCACTGACCGGTTCGACGAGAACGGTGCCTGCCACGGCCGAGGCGGCCAGGGCGAGGTTCTCGGCGGCGAGGTCGTCCTGTTGCCCGGCGGTGGCGCCGTCCACGCGGTTGCCGTAGAGGGCGTTGAAGGACCGGCATCCGAGCCGTCGGCCGATGTCGGCCACCACCGCGATGTTGTCTCGCAGCTCCGCGGACCGTCCGGGCCACGACATCAGTCCGCGGTCGCCCGCGGGCATGTCGCCCGCGGCGAAGTTGAGCCCGATCAGTTGCACGCCCGCGTCGTCGATGGCTCGCACGAAGGCGTCGACCTCGCCGTCGGCGGGTACGGAGGTGCTGAACGGCCACCAGAACTCAACCGCGTCGAAACCGGCGGCTCGGGCCGCATCCGGACGCTCCAGCAGCGGCAGGTCGGTCAGCAGGATCGAACAGTTCACCGCGTATCGCACGGCGGCTCCTTCCGTGTCTGTGTTGGTCACACGACGTCTGCGTTGGTCACACGACGGAATTCGTCAGGGTGCCGACGCCTTCGATGTCGACGTCCACCACGTCCCCGGGGGCCAGCGGCCCGACACCGGCGGGGCTGCCGGTCAGCAGGACGTCGCCCGGCTGCAGGGTGATCCAGCGGGTCACGTAGGACAGCAACTCGCCGACCCCGAAGATCATGTCCTTGGTGGGGCTGTCCTGGACGAGCCGGCCGTTGACCTTCGTACGAATGTGCAGCGCGGCGGGATCGTCCACGTCGGTCTCGATCCAGGGCCCGAGCGGGCAGAAGGTGTCCGCGCTCTTGGCCCGCACCCACTGCCCGTCCGCTCGCCAGTCGTCGGCGGTGATGTCGTTGGCGCAGGTGTAGCCGAGGATGTAGTCGCGGTAGGACTCCTCGGGCACCTCGCGCGCTGTCCTGCCGATCACGACGGCCAGTTCGCCCTCGTACTCCAGGCGTCGCAGATCCGGTGGGAAGCGCACCGCGGATCCGGGTCCGGTGACAGCGTTGACCGCTTTGAGGAACAGTTTCGGCTTCCCGGTCCCGTCCGGCTGCCCATAGTTCCTCCCCGCGCAGACGACCACCCGGGGATCGCATGGCGCGAGCAGCGTCACCTCCCGCAGCGCGGCCACGATCGGTCCCCCGCTCCGCTCGTGTACGGCGTCGCCGATCACGACACCGGACCCGACGTGCCCGGCATGGTCGTATCGCACGATTCTCATCGGTGCCTGCTCACCTCCGCGCCGGCCAAAGCCGCACGCACTAGTTCGATCGGGTGCCACGCATCGCGTTGGGCGCCGTGGAAAATCTGCTGGCGGCAGGACACCCCGGTGGCCGCGACGACCGTGGTCTCGGGCTCGGCGGCGAGCGCCGGGAACAGGCGGTCCTGGCCGACGGTCATCGAGACGTCATAGTGCTCGGACTCGAAGCCGAAGGAACCGGCCATACCGCAGCAACCGGCGTCAAGTTCGACGACCTCCACGCCGGGGATACGGCGCAACAGAGCCATCGTGGCGGCGGTGCCGACCTCCGCCTTCTGGTGGCAGTGGCCGTGGAACAGGATTCGCCTGCCCGCCAGCCAGGAGTCCTCACGCAAGCGCAACCGGCGCGCATCGATGGCCTCGGTCAGCAACTCCTCCACCTGCCGGACCCGGTCCGCGACCTGACGCACCCGCGGGTCGTCGGGCATCATCGCGACGTGCTCGTCGCGCAACGTGTACAGGCACGACGGTTCGCAGCCCACGATGGGGGCGTCGGTCTCGGCGAGCGCGGCGATCAGCTTGCCTGCCTTGGCCTTGGCGTCGTCGACCAGTCCTTTGGACAGGCTCGACCTGCCACAGCAGCCCCCGCCGGCCAGCCGTACGCCCCACCCGGCCTGTTCGAGCAGTTCGATGGCGGCCCGGCCGATGTGGGGTTCGGTGTAGGTGGTGAAGGAGTCGGCCAGGAACGTCACGGTCCCCTGCGCGGCGGGCACCTCGGGGCCGCGACGCTTGCGGAACCAGCGCACGAGGTTGAGCCGGTGGTAGACCGGCAGGGGGCGGGCCGAGGTGATGCCGATCGTGCGGTCCAGCAGCGAGCGCAGGACCCCGACTCGTGCGGGCAGGTTCGACAGTGGCGCGGTGGCCGAGCCGAGGCGGTTCAGCGCCCGGATCGACCCGAATATCCGTGAACGGAGCGGCACTCCGTGGATGTCGTGGTGATGTGAGAGGGTCTCGGCCTTGAGGGTGGCCATGTCCACACTCATCGGGCACTCGCTCTTGCAGGCCTTGCACATCAGGCAGAGGTCGAGGATCTCGTGCAGCCGCTCGTCCCCGAGCGCCGCCCGAGGGTCCGGTTCGGACAGTGCCTTGACCAGCGCGTTCGCCCGGCCGCGCGTGGAGTGCTCTTCCTGGCGCGTGGCGATGTAGGACGGGCACATCGCTCCCGTCGTGCTCTTACGGCACAGCCCGATGTTCATACACCGGTCGGCCGCGCCCCGCATCCCACCGACCACCTCGAACTGAAGCCGGGTGTCGAACGGCTTCGCGGGCGGCAACGCGGAATCCCTGAGGTGATCCGTCATCGGCGGGGCGTCGACGATTTTGCCGGGGTTCATCAGATTGGCCGGATCGAAGACGCGCTTCACCGCGCGCATCGCCTCATACAGCTCGTCGCCGAAGATCTCCCGGTTGAACTCGCTGCGGGCCAGGCCGTCCCCGTGCTCACTGGAGTTGACCCCTCCGTACTCGGCGACGAGGTTCTTGATCTCCCCGGCCACGGCGCGCATCTTGCGCACCTCATCCGGCTTCGCCAAGTCGACGAACGGACGGATGTGCAGGCAGCCGACCGAGCAGTGACCATAGAAGCCCGCCGTCAGCTCGTGCTTGTCGAGCACCTCCCGGAAGCGGCGGGTGTAGTCCACGAGATGCGCCGGGTCGACCGCCGTGTCCTCGATGAAGGCCAGCGGACGACGCGTGCCGACGCTCGCGGCCATGAGCAGTCCCAGACTGGACTTGCGCACCTTCAGCAAGGCGGTCTGCTGGGACGGGGTCACCGCCCGCAGCGTGTGATATCCGTGCGAGTTGCGCTTCCACACCTCGGTGACCTGGTCGAGCTTGGCGATCAGCGCGTCCTCGTCGTCGCCGCTGAACGACACGAACAGCAGCGCGTCCGGGTCACCTTGCAGGATGCCGCCGAGCTCGGCGTACTCGATCTTCTGGCGAGACAGGTCCAGGATGGTGCGGTCCATCAGTTCGACCTGCGCCGGGTCGCAGGACAACGCATCCTGAGTGGCGGCGATCGCGGCGGCCGTCGAGGTGAAGTGGCCGACCGCGTACACCGTCCTGCGCGGCTTGGGCACCAGGTCCACCAAGGCCTGGGTCGCGACGACCAGGGTGCCTTCCGAACCCACGACGAACTTCGCCAGATCGAATTCCGGGCCTGCGGCCAGCCGATCGAGCCGGTATCCGCACGCCCGGCGCCAAAACGGCGGGAAGCCTGTCGCGATGGCTGAGGCGTTGGCGCGCATCAGCTCCGGCAACTCGCGATACAGGCGGCCTTCCAGCGTGGGCTGGCCGGCACGACGCGCACGTTCGGCCTCGTCGACGGGCTCGAGCCGGGCGCGTGAGCCGTCAGCGAGTACGACGTCCAATGCCCGGACGTGATCGATGGTCATCCCGTAGGTGAGCGAGCCGCTGCCCGCGGAGTTGTTGCCGATCATCCCGCCGATGGTGGCGCGGTTGCTGGTCGAGGTGTCCGGCCCGAACATCAGCCCGTGCGCGGCCGCAGCCTGGTTGAGCTGGTCCTGCACGACGCCCACCTCGACGAGCGCGGTACGGGCCTCGGGGTCGAGGTCGAGGATGCGGTTCATGTGCCGGGAGAAGTCCAGGACCAAGCCGGGGCCGATCGTCTGGCCCGCAAGGCTGGTGCCCGCCCCGCGCGGGACGACCGGCACTCCTGCCTCCCCCGCGGCCCGCACCGCCGCCGCCACGTCGTCAGCGTGCCTGGGGAACACCACACCGACCGGCGTGATCGAGTACATGCTCGCGTCGCGGGAGAACAGGTGCCGCGTGTAGTCGTCGAACGCGACCTCGCCATCGAGGTCGCGGCTCAGCGTGTGGGCGAGCCCGACGCCGTCGATCTGTGCTGTCATCACTGGATCCTTCGGGCTCATCGCCGTGTTCTTCACAGCGACTGCAGGCGATCGAGCGCCGAGTTGAGGCCGGTGGGGTCGATCCGCACGCCGGCGAGCGTCAGGCCCATCTGCACCCCGGCGAGCGTCCCGGCCAGCATCAGGTCGTTGAAGCTGCCCAGATGCCCGATGCGGAAGACGCGTCCTGCCAGCTTGCCGAGACCTGCCCCCAGAGACATGTCGAAACGGTCGAGGATGATCGCCCTGATCTTGTCGGCGTCATGCCCCTCCGGCACCATGATCGCGGTCAAGGAGCTCGAATGCTCGCGTTCGTCAGCGCAGAGCACCTCCAATCCCCAGCCGGTGACCGCGGCGCGCGTGGCCTCCGCGTGCCGGACGTGGCGCGCGAACACGGCGTCGAGCCCCTCGGCGTCGAGTAGGCGCAGCGCCTCACGCAGGCCGTAGAGCAGGTTCGTGGCCGGGGTGTACGGGAAGAAGCCGCGCTCGTTGGCCGCCAGGATGGGCTGCCAGTTCCAGAACGACTTGGGCAGCCGTGCCGAGCGTGATGCATTCAACGCCTTCTCACTGATGGCGTTGAAGCTGAGCCCCGGCGGGAGCATCAGGCCCTTCTGCGAGCCCGCAACCGTCACGTCGACACCCCACTCGTCGTGCCGGTAGTCGATGGATCCCAGCGACGAGATGGTGTCGACCAGAAGTAGTGCGGGGTGAGCGGCCGCGTCGATGGCGGCCCGTACCTCCGCGACGCGGCTGGTGACGCCGGTCGAGGTCTCGTTGTGCACGACGCACACGGCCTTGATGGTGTGCCCGGTGTCCTGCACCAGCCGCTCGGCGACCACCTCGGGGTTCACCCCGTGGCGCCAGTCTCCGGGCACGAAGTCGACCTCAAGCCCGAGACCGGTGGCCATCTCCTGCCACAGGGTGGCGAAGTGACCCGTCTCGAAGCACAACACCCGGTCCCCCGGACTCAAGGTGTTGACCAGCGCCGCCTCCCACGCTCCCGTGCCCGAAGCCGGGTAAATGACAACCGGCCTCTGAGTGCCGAACACCGGCTTGATCCCGTCCAGCACCGCACGGCCTAGCTCGGCGAACTCCGGACCCCGGTGGTCGATGGTCTGTGCCGACATCGCCCGAAGTACCGAGTCGGGCACGTTCGTCGGGCCCGGAATCTGGAGAAAGTGACGGCCGCCGGCATAGCTCATGAGAGGTCCCTTCGGTTCTCGGCCACCCTTGGCCGACACCCCATTTTCCGCAATACGGAAAGTAAATACCGCTATACGAACCCTAACTGTCGATTGCCGCGAACGTCAAAGAGGAAAAAATTTTCCATATTGTGGAAAAACGCTCTCGACTGCCGCCGCCCCAGGGGACCTCATCGCGCCGTGCCGGCCGTCAAGCGTTCCCCGTATCCAGGGCTTTTTCAGCTGCCATCCGGGATAGGTTACGCTTCGGTACACCATGAACAGCGGCGACCGGAGGACGCAGGGCATGTCGCGTGACCCGGGTTCTCCCGACCGTGTACAGGCGTTGCATCGCGCGTTCGGCCTGCTGGAGCTGATGGCCGACGCCGACGGTGAGATGCCCCTGAGCCAGCTCGCCGCCCGCTCGGGGCTGCCTCTGCCGACCATTTACCGCATCATCCGAACACTCGTCGACTCGGGTTACGTTCGCCAACTGCCTTCCCGTAGCTACGCCTTGGGACCACGCCTCATCGGGCTGGGGGAAAGCGCCTCGCGCAAGCTGGGCGCATGGGCCCGGCCAGTGCTGGCCGATCTCGTGGAGACCGTGGGCGAGACTGCCAACATGGCGATGGTCGACGGTGATATGGCCGTCTACGTCGCGCAGGTGCCTTCCCGGCACTCGATGCGAATGTTCACCGAGGTGGGACGCCGCGTGTTTCTGCACGACACGGGCGTCGGCAAGGCGCTGCTGGCGCAACTCCCACCCGAGACGGCACGCGAGATCGTGCTCCGCGCCGGAATGCCCGCCGCGACCGCACGGTCCATCACCGACCCGGACATCCTCGAGAAAGAACTCGACCGTACCCGGAGCCGGGGCTACGCCATCGACGACGCCGAACAGGAGACCGGTGTCCGTTGCCTCGCCGTCCCGGTCATAGGCGCGCCGACGCTGACGGCGATCTCCGTTTCGGGTCCCGAAGGCCGGATCACCTCCGAATCGATCCCCCGAGTCGTGACCCACCTCAAGGCAGCCGCAGCACGGCTGATCCAAGAGTTCGCCTGAATGTGATCGGGCGGCCTCGGCCTCCCAGGCGCCTGCGCCGACGCAGGCTAGATCACGACCGGACGAGCGGTATCGGCTCGATGGCCTGGAAGATCTCCCAGCCGAGCTCGGCGAAAACCGGGCCACTGTGGTCGAGGGCCGACACCGCGACAGGCGCGCAACACCCGCCCGTGGGGTGCCGATCAGGCCAGTGACCTGCGGAAAGTGGCGACCGCCTGGCGTCATCGCCGGAGTATCCTTCAACGTCGCCTGCTGCCGTGATGCGCAAGACACATCTCGCGAGAGGGTGCGGCGACAACCGCCGCGTCCACGTTCGCGATCGCACAGTGGGGCTTGACCGCTCGATGTGAGCTACCCCATACTCACCAAAACGGAATAGCAATTTCACATTACGGAAACAATTCCCTGGCGCCGGGGACAGCGAGGCAGACCTCGCACACGACGATCCACAGATTCCTTCCCCCCATCCGGGAGGCTTCCTTGTCCGTAGAAGTCATCTCAATCCTCGTCCTGGCCGGCATCTTCCTCCTAGCCACGGTGCGGCCCGTGAACCTGGGCGCCCTCGCCATCGTCGCCGCCTTCATCCTGGGCATCTCGGTGCTCCCGGGAGCGGACGTCGGAGAGAAGACCGACGCGATCTTCGCCGGCTTCCCCGGCGACCTGTTCGTCGTGCTCGCCGGCGTCACATTCCTCTTCGCCATCGCAAAGAACAACGGAACCGTCGACTGGCTCGTCCATGCCGCCATCCGGGCGGTGGGCGGCCGCATCGGCCTGATCCCGTGGGTCATGTTCTTGGTCACGGCCTGCCTCACCGCGATCGGCGCCGTGGTGCCGGCATCAGTGGCGATCATCTCTCCGATAGGGATGGGCTTCGCCGCCCGCTACAAGATCAACCCGATCCTGATGGGCTTGATGATCATCAACGGGGCCAGCGCGGGCGGCTTCTCGCCCATGAGCATCTTCGGCGGCATCACCAACGGCGTGGTCGCGAAGGCCGGCCTGCCGGGCAACCCGACGCTGCTGTTCCTGGCATCGTTCCTGTTCAACCTCGCCATCAGCCTGGTGGTCTTCTTCCTTTGGGGCGGCCGTGAGCTGCTCGGCCGCCGTGCCGATGACACCGGCGGCGAGGCCGCCGAGGGCGGTAGCGACACCACCCGCCCAGACGGCGAAACCGTCGCCGCCGCCTCGGCCTCCGGATCGTCGGGCGGAGGCGCCGCGACCGCCACGATCGCGCCGGACGGCGTGGCCGGAACGGCTATCGCCTTGGACCGTGACCGGATCCTGACCCTGATCGGCCTGGTCTTCCTGACCATCGGTGCGCTGTTCTTCGACCTCAACGTCGGCCTGGTCGCCATCACCGTGGCCGCGCTCCTGGCGCTCATCTCGCCGGCCTCCGCCAAGAACAGCGTCAACCAGATCGCCTGGCCCACGGTGCTGCTGGTGTGCGGCATCGTCATGTACGTCGGCGTCATGGAGAGCATCGGCACCATCAAATGGCTGGGCAATGAGGTCGCCACCATCGGCACTCCGTTGCTGGCCGCGCTCATCATCTGCTTGATCGGGGGCGCGGTGTCCGCCTTCGCCTCCACCACCGGCATCCTTGGCGCGCTCATCCCGCTCGCTGTGCCCTTCCTCACCGGTGGCAGTGCCGTCGGAGCGGTCGGTCTCATCGCCGCCCTGGCCATCTCCTCCTCGGTTGTCGACTCCAGCCCGTTCTCGACCAGCGGCGCGCTCGTCGTCGCGAATTCGCCGGAGGACAAGCGAGATGCCGTTTACAAGGGCCTCATGCGGTGGGGCTTCAGCATGGTGCTTCTCGCTCCGCTCGCCACCTGGATCATCTTGGTTGTGCCCGGCTGGCTATGATCACAACGCGCGCCCGAGCTGCACGTTGTAGTGCTTCAAAACTCGCACGTATGGTTTGAACTGGTGCATCACAGGATCAGTCACGCGGCTCGGCGATACTCCTTGATCGCTCCGCAGAGCACTTTGCGGCGTTCGATCGGCACCATAACCTGCTCGTCTTGATCAGGTGGTCGTTGCCCGGCCTGGCGTGGCCGGTGTGGGTCGGCACGGGGCGCAGTTTCCGGTGTTGCCATCGGCCTGTTTCCCCGTGCCGCCCTCCCGGGTGAAGTCGACCGCCGGCGAGGTGCCCATGGCCGGGTCCTCTTCCGTCGGTCTCTCGCTGCGCGCGGATCGAGCCCCGACGACGCCGCCGCAGGGTCGAGCACCGCCCCCGCGACCAGCGCCGCGAGCCAGACCGGGAAGGTGTCGGCCAACACTGGTGTGGCGCTCGAAAATAGGATTTGGTCTTGAGCTGTTGTCTTCTGAGTCAGGCTGCGTGTTGGTACTCACCGATCAGTCCGCCGAGGATGGGCCTGCGGCGCACGTGGAGAGCATCCCGTCCTCGCGTGCCGCAGCCAGGTCATGAACGAGCCGAGATTCCCAGCCTGCCGCCGGCAGCACCAGGTCGGTGGGGAATCCGTCGCTGTCCGGCGGAGTGTGGCCACCGTGCAGATGGACGACGGAGGGAACCGGGAGTTCGTTGCGATGCGTCACGGTGACGCGTCGCCCGCTGCGCGTGGCGAGGGTCGGGCCAGGGTAGATCCCGTCGTAACCGAATATCGGCGTACGCAGCAGTATCTCCGCCTCCGCCTGGCGCTGTGTGATGACGTAATGGTCGCCCGCCGCGTCGCTGCGTACCGGGCGCGCGATCGGCGGGACGGGGAGCGGCACGTCGAACCGCTGAGGGAGCCGGACCCGGCTGCGCAGCAGTGCGCCCGTCTGTTCGTTGACGCCGAAACTGCCGGCGCCCAGCGCGGACAGCCCGGCCACTCCGAGGAAGGCACGACGCGTGATCTTCATCGGACGCGCTGCCCGCGCGGTCGCCGCACCCGCGCGACCGCAGTGTCCGAGCGGAACAGCCACACGGTCAGCAGTATCTGCATCGCGATGATCGACACCCCGAGCGGGATGTGCACGGCGACGATCCCCTCTAAGCCCACGCCGACCTGGACCTCCCCTGCCACCAGGACGGCGAGACTCGCCCAGAGCGGCCAGAACCGGCCTCGGCCCTTCCACGCGAACGCGACCGCGGCGATCACCTGCACGAGGTCGAACAGAGTAACGATCACCGCATTGATCTGGTGGGCGGCGAGCGCGTCGACCTTGCCGCTGAGGTAGAGGCCGGCCAGAGCAGACTGCGCGATCATCGACAGCGCGTGCATGACGGCGACCACCCGCAGGACCTGCAGCGTCACGCGGGGTCCGGGCACTCGTGCGTCGGACGTCGCCGGGGTGCCGGGGGTGTCGTGAGTCAGGCTTTCCATTTCAATCTCCGTTTCCGTGAGTAGAGAAGGCGCACCAGGACAGGGCGCGCCAGCGAGGGCGGGGTACACCCAGCCAGAAATGGCCGGCGGGGGCAGCGGTGCGCCCGGCGCGAGACTGCTGGACAGGTAGAAGACGCCTACCGCCGCACCCACAACGGTCAGAGCTGGCCGTGTGGGCGTGGACATGGCGAGGTCTTCCCTTCTCAATCTCAGCGGTGGTTTGAGGCTTGCGACCTGGTGGGGTTGGTCCTCCATCACCAAGTGGCCGACATGCGGCAGTTGATTACGCGAGGTCGCCAGTGCCGCCCCCTGTTCGCCTTCTTCGCCGGCATGGCCGAGCCGAACGCGAGTGCATCCGCGCGAAGAAGGCCAAGCGCCCCGCGAACACGACCGACTTGAAGGATGCCCCGAGGTCTTCGACGATGACATGGCTGCCTACGCCTGCAGCCTCCGGGCCAACGGCGTCCACGTCCCCGAGATCGCCCGCAATTGACGGTCAGATGAGTGGCCAAGCCGGCGAGATCGAGCTGTGGATATTCCAGCATGGTCAGCCGTGCAGCGCGGCGGCGGCTCGGCGGGAATCTTCGGGACCGATGCCACGCAGCCCGGCCGCGGCGATGAGCGCGCCGGCGGCGGCGATGATGGTGCCGACAAGGAACGCGGCGCGATAGCCGCCGACTTGCGCGCCGGCGACTGAGGCGCCACTGGCCAGCAGACCGGTGGTGGAGGTGGTGGCCACGAGCACGTACACGGCCAGTGCCAGCGCGCCACCGACCTGCTGGGCGGCGTTGATGATGCCGGAGGCAAGGCCGGTCTCCTCGTGCCGGACCTTGGCCAGTGCCGCGATCGTCACGGAGATGAAGGCCCATCCGGCGCCGAAGCCGACCAGCGCCAGGCCGGGGGCTACGTCACGCCAGTAACTCCCGGCCAGGGGAAGCCGGATGAAGGTGGCCAGGCCGACCGCCATGATCGCCAGCCCGGACGCCAGTACGGGCCGCACACCCAGGCGGGGGATCAGCCGGCCGGCCCCGACCGCTATGGCGGCCATCATGGCGATGACCAGGCTCAGGTAGGAGGCCCCTGTTTGGAACGGGCTGTAGTTCAGCAGGGTCTGAAGGTAGAGGGTGAGCAGGAAGAACATGCCCGCGAAAGCGGATGGGGTGAGTAATCCGACGACGACGGCGACCGAGGTGATCCGCTGGCCGAAGAACCGCAGCGGCACCAGTGGCTCGCGCTGGCGCGCCTCGACCACCACGAAGGCGGCCAGCAGGACGGCACAGCCGCCCAGGCTCGCCAGGATGACCGGTGAGTCCCACCCGTAGGTGGTGGCTCCGAGCAGGGCGTAGACCAGCGCGAGCAGGCCGCCGGTCACGGTCACCGCCCCGGCGATGTCGAAGCGCCGCCTGGCGGCGGCTCGGTCGGCTGGTATCAGCGCGGGGATGAGCGCCAGCACGGCTATGCCGACCGGGACGTTGATGTAGAAGATCCACCGCCAGGACAGCAGGTCGGTCAGGGCACCCCCGAGCAGCACGCCCAGCGCACCCCCGGCCCCCGCGATGCCGCCCCACACGCCGAACGCGCGGGCCCGCTCCCCTGGCTCGCGGAACATCAGCGTGATCAAGGCGAGCGCCGCCGGGGAGACCATCGCGGAGCCGAGGCCCTGCACGGCGCGCGCTCCAATGAGGACCCCCGGAGTCCATGCCAGCCCGTTGATCAGCGACGCCACCGTGAAGACGACCAGGCCGGCCAGCAGCAGCCGACGCCGGCCGACGAGGTCGCCAATCCGGCCGCCGAGCAACAGGAACCCGCCGAACATCAACCAGTACGCGTTGGCGACCCAGGCCAGGCTCGACACAGAAAAGGCCAGGTCATGCCGGATGGCCGGCATCGCGACGTTCACGATGGTGTCATCGACGGTGAGCATGAACTGCACCAGGCACAACACCACCAGGGCCACCCAGCGGCGACTGGACGGGGCACCTCTCGTGGTCTCGGACAGGGGTTGCCCGGAAACCGTCATCATGTGTTCCCCTCTCTAACGGCTTCCAATGATACGAACAGTGTGTTGATATCATGCCGACATCATGTTGGCAATATTGCCATCTTTCCGACGACGAGTTGCCATCATGCCGACATCCGGTCTGTATCCTTGGAACATGCCGAAGATCTCCGCCGAGACGGTGGCCGACCACCGCGCCATGCAGCGGACGGCCATCGTCCATGCCGCAATCGATGTGCTGCTGGAGCACGGCTACGCCGCACTCAACTTCAGCGAGGTCGCCACCCGGGCAGGCCTGGCCCGCCCAAGCGTCTACTCCTACTTCAAATCCAAGGACGACCTGGTCGTAGCAGCCTGTGAGCACCAACTCCCCAAGTTCCTGCAACGCATCGAGCAGGCGATGTCACGGGCCAGGACCCCGCGCTCACGGCTGACCGCGTTCATCCGCGCACAATTGGAGGCGGCCGCCGTCGGTGAGCATCGCCTCGCGCTGGCGGTCGAGCACACGGACCTGTCGCCCGAAGCGTGGCGGCGCATCGGCGACCTGCACGAGCGGTTCGCACCCGGCATCGCCGGCGTGCTCACCGAACTCGGCCACTCACATCCCGACGTCCTGGCCGAGCTTGTCCAGGGGATCGTCAACGCCGGGGTCAAGCGCATCGACGCGGGCGAACCACCGACCCGGGTGATCCGGCTGGCGACCGAGCTGGTCATGCGGGGACTCGCCCTCCCTGCGGCGGGCCGCGATGAGTTCCTGGACGAGGCTGGGATCGACGACCGAGCCACCATGGACGATGCGCCGTAGCGCCTCGAGGAAGTCACCCACATTGATCACCCTGCTCTTGAGCAGGTAGCCGACCCGGTGGCCCGCGGCGAGCAACTCCATCGCCTGCTCGACCTCGACGTGGGCCGACAGCAGCAGGATCCCCGTCTCCGGCGACTCCTCCCGTATCACCCAGGCCGCCTCCAGACCCTCGGTCGCCTGACCGGGGGGCATCCGGATGTCCACGATGACGAGGCCCGGCCTTCGCTCCCGGACCAGGGCGAGGAGCCCCGGCGCGTCTCCGGCCTGGCCGACGACCTCGAACCCCGAGCTCGCGAGCAGGCTTGCGAGCCCTTCACGCAGCAGAACGTCGTCGTCCGCCAACGCCACCCGCGTCCGGCTTCCGTTCATGTCTGGTCAGCCCGTGGGCAGCATCTGCTGGCTATCGACCGCCGACGGGAGATCGACGATGAGCGCGGTGCCCTGAGCAGGCGGGCTGATGACGGTGATGGCTCCGCCCAGCGCCTCGACCCGATCGGTGACTCCGACCAGCCCGGACCCCCTGCCGACTGCAGCGCCTCCGACGCCGTCATCGCGTACCTCGAGATGCAGGACCCCGTCCCGGGCGTCTGCCCGCACCGTCGAGACCGTCGCGCGGGCGTGTTTGGCCGTGTTCGCAAGCGCCTCGCAAACCACGTAGTACGCGGCCACCTCGACCGATTCAGGCAACCGGACGGGTACGTTCACATCCAGCTCGACCGGGACCGGGCTGCGGCGGGCCAGGGCCTTCAGGGCCGGAACCAGGCCGGCCCGGCTCAGGATCACCGGGTGGATGCCGCGGGAGATCTCGCGCAACTCGTCCACCGCCTCCCCCAACCCGTCGGCCAGCCGGTTCAGCTGCTCACCGAGCTCCGCCTGGTCCTCGGGCAGCGCGGTCTGGGCGGACCGGATGTCGAGCGCGAGCGAGACCAGCCGCTGCTGGATGCCGTCGTGCAGGTCGCGTTCGATACGCCGGTGGGCCTGGTCGGCGGCGGTCACGATGCGTGAGCGCGAGGCGGCCAGCTCCTCCCGGTTCCTGGCCAGGGTGGCCGCCATCGTGTTGAAGCTACGCGTCAGAAGGCCGATCTCACCGGCACCGCGACCCGGCACGCGCGCCGCGAGGTCGCCGCCCGCCAGCCGCCCGGCGATCGCGGCCACGCGGCGGACCGGCGCGACCACCGCGCGGGTGAGGTAGCCCGTATACGCCGCGATGAGCGCGATGGACGCGATCAGGCCCGCCGCGCCGACGACGCCGGCGCGGCGCGCGGCCGCGTCGGAGCGCGTCTGCTGGGCATCGACCACCGCCTGCTCGGCCGCCACCAGCGCGCCGAAGTCCGCGCGCATCGCGTCCACGCGCCGCTTCCCCTCGACGACCACCGTGGCCGGGATCCCATCGGGGTCGCGGCGGACGGCCTCCACGAGCGGCGTCGAGTAGTCGTCGATGTACGAGGTACCCGCGGCCGCGATCCGCCGGGCGCGAGCCTGCTGCGCGGGATTGTCGGCGACCAGCCGCTCCAGCTTGTCGATCTCCCCGGGGTATGCCGCGACGGCCTCTTGCCACGGCTGAAGGAACTGCTGCTGACCTGTGAGGGCGAACCCGCGCGGGCCCGTCTCCATGTCGATGATCAGACGTTCCAACCGGTTGGCCACCACCAGGACCTGCGTGGAGTGCCTCGTGCGAAGCTGCGACCGGTGCATGTCAGCGATCGAGAACAGCAGTGTCACAAAGGTGGCCCCGACGACCAGCGCCAGCACGATCCCCGCAGCCACCGCCCGCTGGGTCAAACCGCTCCCCACGCCAGCCCCCGGTCCGCGTATCCGGCTTAGGCCCATTCCCCTGCCCGGCCCAAGCCTTCATTGAATTCTATCGCTGCTGGTCACGATGGGCATGCGGGCGGTACTCGCCGAGGCCATGTCGGGGGCAGAGCACGCGATCCGGCGCCGACTCCGCCCCAAGACCAACGAAGGCGTGGTGGAGATGATCCGCCATGGTGTCGCGGTCAAGGCGTCACAGGGTGGCTGCTGTTCGGGGCGTGCGGCTTTGCCGGTTCGGCAACCGGAGACTTCGTGCCCGCCCTGGCGCAGTTCCTGGGGCCCTCGGTGGGCCTCTCCTCGGCCACCGTGACCCGGCTGACCGCCCAGTGGCAGGCCGACCACGCCGTATTCCAGGAGCGGGACCTGTCCGGCACGGATTACGTCTACGTCTGGGCGGACGAGCGGCAACGCTTGCTCGGGCGCCGCGAGCGGATTGTCTCCTCTACCGCGGTGGAGTCGCCAGACCCAGATCGTGGGCGATGCGCGTGCCGAGGTCGGGGTCGACCTTGCTCCAGTAGTCGTTGACGGCGCGCTCCTGGATGAAGCGCTCCACCCCCTGGCTCAGGTGCCAGACGATGTTGCCGACCAGATGGTCCCGATCGGTTGGCGACATCACCTGGCGGTAGAGCGTGCCGGGCTGGATGAAGTCGTTGTCGTCCTTGTGCGCCACGTAGGCCGTGCGCATGATCTCGGCGGCCTCCATAAACCAGCTCGGATCGCGGTAGCGCTGCGGGTCGGCCCGCGGGCCGCCGTAGCTGTTCGGTGCGTAGACCGGCTGGTTCCCGTTGTGGCGGTAGCGCATCGGGCCGTCCTTGTTGTAATTGTGCACCTCGTTGATCGGCCGGTTGACCGGCAGCTGGTCATAGTTCGGGCCGGTGCGATAGCGGCTCGAGTCGCCGTAGGCGAACATCCGGCCCAGCACCATCCGGTCCGGGCTGGGCCCGATGCCCGGGACCATGTTCGACACCTCGAATCCGGCCTGCACAATCTGGGCGAAGAAGTTCTCGGGGTTGCGGTCGAGCACCATCCGGCCGATGGGGATCGTCGGGTAGTCCTTTTGCGGCCAGACCTTGGTGAGGTCGAAGGGGTTGAAGCGGTAGTCGGCCGCGTCCTCGAAGGGCATGATCTGCATCTCGAGGCGCCAGGACGGGTAGTCCTGGCGGGCGATCGCCTCCCACAGGTCACGCCGGTGGTAGTCGAGGTCCTCGGCGCGCATGGCCCTGGCCTCGGCGTCGGTCATGTTCTGGATGCCCTGCTCGGTCTTGAAGTGGTATTTGACCCAGAACTTCTTGCCCGCGGCGTTCTCCCACAGGTACGTGCTGCTGCTGTAGCCGTTCATGTGCCGCCAGGAGCGCGGCGTGCCCCGGTCGCTCATCAGGATCGTCACCTGGTGGGCCGACTCGGGCGACAGCGTCCAGAAGTCCCACTGCATGTTGTTGCTGCGCAGGCCGGTGTCGGGCATGCGCTCCTGCGAGTGAATGAAGTCAGGGAACTTCATGGGGTCGCGCACGAAGAAGACCGGCGTGTTGTTGCCGACGAGGTCATAGTTGCCCTCTTCGGTGTAGAACTTGAGGGCGAAGCCGCGCACGTCACGGTCCGAGTCCGGGTAGCCCTCTTCGCCGGCCACCGACGAGAGGCGCGCGAGCATCGGCGTGCGCTTGCCGACTTCGTTGAGGAAGGCGGCCTTGGTCCACTGGGTGACGTCGGCGGTCACCTCGAAGTAGCCGAAGGCGCCGCCGCCCTTGACGTGGTACACGCGATCGGGGACACGCTCGCGGACGAAGTGGGCCAGCTTCTCGTTCAGGTAGGCATCCTGCAGCAGCACAGGGCCGGCGGGGCCGGCCGTGAGTGCGTACTCATCGCTGGGCGCGGGGATACCGGCGTCCGTGGTCGTGTTCGGTGGTTCGTTACTCATTCCCTCTCCCCCACTCTTATTCCACGACATTCGCATCCGCTCTGGCACCAAGGAGCAATCATCAACACCTGTGGTTGAAGATCTTTTATCCGGCCGCGCGTGCCTCTGCCGTGGCGCGGTTGATGATGACGGTGCCCGGCCACCGCAGCGCACAATCAGCCGCATGGCGCAAGAGGCGGCTGGTCAGTTGTGGGGCGCCTCGACCAGCGGGGTGTCGACCAGATGCTCGATCAGGAACCAGGACAGCAGCTCACCGGTGCGGATGACGTCGGAGACCAGCAGATCGTTGGTGCCATCGTCACCCATGTCCTGGGCGCGCAGTCCTATGTGCTCCACGGGCGCAGCGTGCTCGTCGCGGTGACCCTGCCCGCGCCGTCCATGACGTGCGCCGATACGAAGGGCTCCGCGGGGTCGGGGGTCACCGTCAGGCGTTGCTCGCCGAACATCGGCGCGACCAGTCGGTAGGCGAACTCCTGGCCGGCGAACGGCACGCCCGAGCGACGGATCAGCTCGCCCATCATCAGGGCCTGCAACGGCCCGTGCACGACCAGGCCAGGGTAGCCCTCCCGCGCGGCATACGCGGGGTCGTAGTGAATGCGGTGCGCGTTGTAGGTCAGCGCTGAGAACCGGAACAGCACCACGGAGTCCACATCGAGCCCCAGGCTCCCCTCGGGAGCCGTGAAGACGGAAGTCTCGGCGGTGCCGGCCTTCGCGGGAAGCGCCGATCCGAGGGTCCGGTAGACGATGTCCTGCTCATCGGCGATCGCCAGCCGGCCGCCCTGCTCGATGTCGCTGCGGAGGGTCACGAACGTCAGCGGCCCGGACTTGCCTTCCTTTTCCGCGGTACGGATGACGCACGTGGTGCGAGTCGCGGGCTCGCCGAAGCGCAGCGGGGTGTGCGTGGACACCCGCCCGCCGGCGAACATGCGCAGCCGGCCGGGACCCGGGGGATCCGGTGTGCCGTGCGTCGGGTGCCCGTCCGGGCCCAGGTCTGCCTGCCTGCGACGCTCGAGCAGGTAGACCCAGTGCCATAGGGCTGGCAGCTCCTCGCCGCTGGCGGGTGGGTCGATGTCCAGCAGGCCGGCGAGGGCTTCGGCCGGCTCGGGGGTGATCAGCTCGGTGCGACGGCTGGTCTGGGCTCCGCCTTGCCCTGCGGCGGCTTCGCTCGACATCACGTCTGGTCCTCCGTCGAGTCGGTCGCCCTGGCGGCGAACTCCGCACGAATGGCGTCGCTGTGCTGGCCGGCCGCTGGTATCGCGCCCATGGCCGCCTCCCGTCCCGCCACGGTGACCGGAGGCAGCAGGGAGCGGACGGGGCCGGCAGGCGTGTCCACCTCGCGCCACCGGTCGCGGGCCTCGAACTGCGGGTGCTCGGCGAACTCGAGCATGGTACGCATGCGGGCGTTGGCGATGCCAACCTCGTCGAGGCGCTCGGTGACCTGCTGGGCCGTCAGGCCGGACAGGGCGTCCTCGATCATCACGCGCAGCTCCGCGTCGTTCTGCACGCGGCTGGAGTTGCGGACGAAGCGGGGATCCTGCGACAACTCTGGCCGGCCCAGCACGTCGGCGCAGAGGACCGCCCACTCGCGCTCGTTCTGCAAGCCGACGAACACCTCCGCCCCGTCGCCGGCCCGGTACGGCCCGTAGGGAGAGATGGAGGCGTGGCGGGCGCCGGTGCGGCTCGGAGGCGTGCCGCCGTAGCCGGCGTAGAAGTACGGCTGGCTGGTCCACTCCCCGAGTGCGTCCAGCATCGCCACCTCGAAGCCGGTGCCGGCGCCGGTGCGCTCGCGCTCGTACAGGGCGGTGAGCACACCGCTGTAGGCGTACATGCCGGCCGCGATGTCCGCGACCGAGATGCCGGCCTTGGCGGGCGCCTCGGGCGTGCCGGTCACCGACAGCAGGCCGGCTTCGCACTGGATGAGCAGGTCGTAGGCCTTCTTGTGCTGGTAGGGACCCGCCGAGCCGTAACCGGAGATCGAGCAGGTGATCAGTTGTGGGTGCTTCGCCCGCAGGGTCTCCCCGTCCAGGCCGAGCCGCTGCACCGCCCCTGGCGCGAGGTTCTGCACGAACACGTCCGCCCGCGCGAGCATCGCGTCGAGGAGCGCGCGGTCATCGGGTGCCTTGATGTCGAGCGTGATGCTCTCCTTGCCCCGGTTGAGCCACACGAAGTAGCTCGACATGCCCTTGACCGCACCGTCATAGCCACGGGCGAAGTCCCCGCCGCCCAAACGCTCGACCTTGATCACGCGTGCGCCGAGGTCGGCCAGCTGGCGGGTGGCGAACGGCGCCGCCACGGCCTGTTCCAACGCGACGACGGTGATGCCCTCCAACGGGAGCACTAGGACCTCCTCGGGTCGTCAGGGACGGGCTCCAGGCCGGCCCGTCGCAGTACCGCCCGGGCGCCTGCCACGACCGGCCGGTCGACCATCTGGCCGTCCAGCCGTCCCGCACCGCCGTCAGCAGCGCTGTTCAGGATCCGGCAGGCCCGGCGCACATCCTCCTCGCTGGGGCTGAACGCGGCGTTGACGGCGCTCACCTGGCGCGGGTGGACGCACAGCTTACCGCCGAAGCCCAGACCGGCCGCGGTGGCCGCCTCCGCCTCGACGACGGCAGGGTCGTCCAGGACGACGGTGACACCGTCGACCGGTGCGGCTGCCCGCGCCGCGCGCGACGCCACCACGAGAGAGGAACGCGCGTACAACATCGGCGTCGGGGCATCCTCGGCACCGAGGTCAAGAGCGAAGTCGATCGAGCCGAAGGCCAGGCGGGCCACGCACCGCGCCGAGGCCAGCTCGAATGCGCGGTGCAGGCCCAACGCCGTCTCGACCAGCGCGACCACCGGCGTGTCCGGGCCCAGGACGTCGCCCAGCTCGGCCAGAACCCGCGGATCCTCGGCCTTCGGCAGCATGACGGCACGCAGGCCCCGTATCCCGGTCAGCGCGGAGACGTCCGCATCGTGAAACGGAGTGCCGTGGGCGTTGATCCGCACGCAGGCGGCGCCGCCCGCACCGAGCCAGCGCACGACCTCCGCGCGGGCCGATTCCTTGGCATCGGCGGCGACGGCGTCCTCCAGATCGCAGACCACGACGTCAGCGCCGCTCGCGGCCGCCTTGGCGAACCGGTCGCCGCGGTCACCAGGGACGAACAACCAGGAGCGGGCGCTGAGCACATCCACCGTCGCGGGCCGGCGGGGTTCGGCGTGTGCGCTCATGTCAGGGTGCCACCGTGCCGCGGCTGACCAGCTGGCGTGCGATGACGTTGCGCTGGATCTCATTGGTGCCCTCGCCCACGATCATCAGGGGCGCGTCCCGGAAGTAACGCTCCACGTCGAACTCGGTGGAGTAGCCGTACCCGCCGTGGATCCGGACGGCGTCGAGCGCGATCTGCATGGCGGCCTCGGAGGCGAAGAGCTTGGCCATGCCGGCTTCCATGTCGCTGCGTTCGCCCGAGTCGAAACGGCGCGACGCGTGGAGAACGAGCTGGCGGGCGGCGGTCAGCTTCGTGACCATGTCGGCGAGGTAGTTGCCGATCGATTGGTGCTTCCAGATCGGCTTGCCGAAGCTTTCCCGCTCCTGGGAGTAGCGCAGCGCGTCCTCCAGCGCGGCTCGGCCGACGCCGAGGGCCCGGGAGGCCACCTGAATGCGGCCGATCTCCAGCCCGCGCATCATCTGCGCGAACCCCTCGCCCTCGCGCTCGCCCAGGAGGGACGACTCCGGGACGCGAAAGTCGTCGAAGGCGATCTCGCAGCTCTCCACGCCCTTGTATCCCAGCTTGGGCAGGTCACGGGAGAGTGAGAAGCCCGGGCCCTTCCCGACCAGCAGGATGCTGATGCCCGTGTGCGCCGGGGTGGCGGCCGGGTCGGTCTTGCACAACAACGCGATGAGCCCTGCCGTGCGGGCATTGGTGATCCACGTTTTGGAGCCGTTGATGACGTACTCGTCACCGGCATGGGACGCGGACGTACGCATCGCCTGCAGGTCGGAGCCGCCGCCGGGCTCGGTGAGCGCCATCGTGGCGCGCAGTTCACCGGTCGCCATCCGCGGCAGGTACGTGTCCTTCTGCTCCTGGGTGCCGTAATCGAGGATGAGCTTCGCGACCACCGTGTGACCACCCATGGCGCCGGCCAGGCTCATCCAGCCGCGGGCCAGCTCCTCGGTGACGAGCGCGTAGCAGGGCGTGCTCACGCGAGCCTCGCCCCAGGGCTCAGGGATCGCCAGGCCGAACACGCCCAACTGCTTCATCTGCTCGATGAGCTTCTCGGGGTAGGTGTCGGTGTGGTCCAGCTCCCGCGCGACCGGCTTCACCTCCCGGTCGACGAAGTGCCGGACCATCTCGACGATCGCTTGCTCGTCCTCATGCAGTCCCTCCACGGGAGCTCCTCTCCGTTCGTGGTCGATGCGGCGCCTCAGTGCGCTACGCGGTTCGGTCTCAGAGGTGGTCGCGCAGGATCCGGCTCGCGGAGGACCATCGGATGGTCTCGGGGTCGAGCGTGGTGCCGTCGAGGCAGTCCTCGACCTTGCGCAGGAGCTCCTCCCGCGTGGGAGGACGTTGCGGTGAACCGGGCGGGAACCGGGACCTGACGCGCAGCACATCGTCGCCGAGGTGGACCTCCGCCTCGAACTCTCCGGCGAGCAGCCCGTCGTCACCTTCGCCGAGCCGTACGTCGACCAGGTCCGCCAGGTGACGGGCCTCGGGTCGTTGTACGGCGTGGTCGGTGAAGCTCGCGAAGCCTTGATGGGAGTCCAGCAAGGCGGTCGCCGCCGCGTACTCGAGGCTGAACTTGGCCTGCAGCCCCGTGTCCGGCCGGTGGTGGATCAGCGGGGTGACCGTACCCTTGGGCGTCTTGAGCACGATGCGGCTGACCCGCGTGGCGTCCACCTTGCCGGCCAGTTCGGCCAGGGCGCTGATCGGGCGCTGCAAGGCATAGCAGCAAGGGAAGATCTTGATGCCAATGCCGCCGGGAATCGCCGGGCCGGTCAAATCCAGGGCATTCGGGTCGCCCCCGACGAGCTCCAGCCATTGGTCCAGCGCGGAGACGTCCGCACTGACTCCGGCGGCGGCCAGATACGCGGCCCGGACGCCCGCGTCAGCGGCGAAGCCGACCTGCAGCGACTTGCTGTCGGTGCCGAACGCTCGCTGGACACCACCCGCCGCGGGCACCGCGAGAGCCATGGCCGTGGCGATCCTGTCGGCGTCGAGCCCGAGGGCCACACCGGCGCCGACGGCCGCGGCCGGTGCGCCGGCGGTGGTGGTGACGTGCCAGCCGGAGGTGTAGTGCGACCAGCCGAGCGCACCGCCCAGCCGGGCCAGCACTCCGCCGGCGGCGAGGTAGGCACGCGCGTCTCCCCCGGCTGCCAGGACCGCGGGCACGCAGACGGCGCTGATGTGGGTCGTCGACTCCATGTGCAGATCGTCGAAGTCGAGCACGTGCGCGGCCACCGCCCATCGGCCCGCCTCTGACAGGGACGAGGCCGCCTGGACCACGGGCTCGTTGCGCGCCGCCACCGCGACCGCGACCGTGTCCAGCAGGGAACGGTCCGCCAGTTCGAGATCCTCAGCGGTGGGGCGCAGGCCTGCGGCCCAGTTCGCCACCTCCCGGGCAACGGACATCACAGCGTCAGCTCCTCGGATGTGCGATGGCTATGAACGTAAATGTACGGCCATTTAGGCAGAAAGTTGGTCAGGCGTCAACACCTCTCAGCACCATGCCGCGAAACAGAGGCACCGGCTAGCCAGCAGGGGTGGAAGCCCTACGCGTGGTGGCGGCGAAGCCGGGTGCGGTAGGAGTAGCGGTCAGGGTGGAAGTGGCTGATCGCCAGCTCGACCGGATCACCGTTGGTGTCGAAGTACATCCGGTCGATCCGCAGCAGGGGGGTGTGCACCGGCAGGTCCAGGCTCTCCGCGACCTCGGCCAGGGCGTTGCCGACGGTGATGCTCTGCTCGGCGTCCTGGATCGGAGCCTCGAGGGACTGGTCGAGCAGCCCGATGACGGTGACCTCGCTGACCGTCCCCGGTGTCGTCAACTCCTCGACCTCACCCAGGTGCGCCCTGACGCGCGGCGGCAGATAGACCCTCGTGTGCGAGAAGGGCTCAGCGTGATGGAGACGCAGGAAGGACATCGTGACGACCCGGTCGTCGGGCAGACGCAGCCTGCTGGCCGAGTTGGTGTCCACCGCGGCGGCGAGGGGGTGCACGACCTGCAACTGGCTGTCCGCCGACAGGCCCATCAGGTCCTCGACGGAGCCGAACTGCCGCAGGTAGCGGCCCGAGGCCGGGATGACGAAGGTGCCCCTGCCCGGCACGCGGAACACCAGGTTCTCGGCGACCAGGTCCTGGAAGGCACGCCGGACGGTCTGGCGGCTCACGGCGTACTGGCGGGCGATTTCGGCCTCGGTGGGCAGGGGCGTGTCCGGCGGGAACGCGTGACCCAGGATCTGCGCTCGGAGGTCGCCCCAAACGCGCCGGAACGCCGGCTCGGTCTTCGCCGCTGAGCTCACCGGGTTCCTTCCTAGCGCTGGGTCAAGCGGGACGCATTTGTTGTACCAAATGCTGGACAACATCGTAGATTCTTTCAACCCTCCCGAGCAGCCCGATGCTGACTCTTGCAGGCGGCACCCGAGATCCTTGACGGCCGGCCCTCTGGTCTCCGCCGCGATCCGCAAGCCGCGCGTACTGCGCCGGAACATCAAGGCCGCCGCAAGAAGCGGCAAACAGACCCTTGACCGGCCACAATCCCCTGGCTATAAATGGCCTTACATATTCGCCGATTTGGTCATGAGTCTAACAAGGCGCGCCGCTGGATAGACAGACCTCATCGCTCCCCCGACGACCGGCCGCGCGTATCGGTCTGCCCTCCCGCGTCACCGCTGGGTAGCCCGCACCCACCCCCCGCCGCCCCCGTGTCACCGGCCCGGTGCGGACTCTAGGAAACGGAACAAAGGCAAATGGATTCTTCGGCGTCACTGAGTGCTCCTGCCGGGCAGGCCTCCCAGCCGCATCGTGTCACCGCCAAGGACGTGAAGATCGCGACCTGGGTGTGTTTCTTCGCTTGGACCTTCGCCGTCTACGACTTCGTGTTGTTCGGCAACCTCCTTCCCGAACTGGCTGCCGACCACGGCTGGTCATCGTCCCAATCGACCGGAATCAACACCTGGGTGACCGCCGGCACCGCGCTCGTCGCCTTCGGCATCGGGCCCTTCGTGGACCGCGTCGGCCGCCGCAAGGGCATCATCATCTCCGTCATCGGAGCGGCCGTGGCCTCGCTCCTCACCGCGCTGGCGGGCTGGGTCGTCGGCGTGGTCGCCGGTATAGGCGTCGTGATCCTGATCCTGGTGCGCGCCTTGGCCGGTCTCGGCTACGCCGAGCAGGCGATCAACGCGACCTACCTGAACGAGATGTTCGCCGAGGTGTACTCCGATCCGGCCAAGGCCCGCCGCCGCGGCTTCATCTACTCCCTGGTGCAGTCGGGTTGGCCGATCGGCTCCGTGCTCGCGGCCGTGTCGATCTACGTGTTGTTCCCGATCGGCGGCTGGGCACTGTGCTTCATCGTCGCCGTGTTCCCGGCCATCTTCATGTTGTGGGCGGCTCGTTACCTCAAGGAGAGCCCGCAGTTCGCGGTGCGTCGCCGCGCGGAGCAGTTGCTGGCCGAAGGACACACCGAGGAGGCCAAGGCGCTCGCGGCTACGGCCGGCGTGGACCTGACCGACCAGTCGGCCCCGCTGGCGTCCGCGTTCAAGGGCGAGTCGCTGCGCTCCACCCTCGTGATCGGCCTGGCCACCCTGTTCAACTGGCTCGGCGTCCTCGCCTTCGCGATCCTCGGCACCTCGCTACTGACCGCCGCGGACGGCAAGGACATCACCTTCGACAACGCGCTGGCCATTTTGATCATCTCCAACGCGACGGCCTTCGCCGGCTACCTCTTCCACGGCTGGTTCGGCGACCGGATCGGCCGTCGCAACGCCATCGTGATCGGGTGGATCATGTCCGCGGTCTCCTTCAGCGGCATGCTGCTCGTCCCCAACGGAAGCTTCGGCCTGATCATCGCCCTCTACAGCGCCGGCTTGTTCTTCCTGATCGGTCCCTACGCGGCGTTGCTGTTCTTCAACGGCGAGAGCTTCCCCGTCCACACCCGGGCGACCGGCGGCTCGATCATCAACGCCGCAGGCCAGGTCGGCGCGATCCTGGGCGGCGTGCTGATCACCTGGGCGCTGGCCAGCGGTGAGAGCTGGACCAAGACGGCCTTCATCTTCGGCTGCCTGCCGATCCTGGCCTCGGGTCTGATCATCCTCGCTGCCCGCAACGTCGACCCCCGCAAGGTACGGCTCGACTGATCCGAGCCCCGTTCCCGTCAACAGTCCCGACCGCCGCGAACCCGGGGTGTTCGCCATCTAGGAGGAGATCTACATGCCCAAGGACATCAAGTGCGTATTCGGCGTCGACATCGATGCCGTCGGAGGATGGCTCGGCTCGTACGGTGGCGAGGACTCGCCGTCGGACATCCAGCGGGGGATGTTCTCCGGTGAGGTCGGGACCCCACGCGTGCTGAACCTCTTCAAGAAGTACGACCTCCCGGCGACCTGGTTCATCCCCGGTCACTCGATCGAGACCTTTCCCGACTCGGTCAAGAAGATCGTCGACGCGGGCCACGAGATCGGCGCGCACGGCTACTCCCACGAGAACCCGATCGCCATGACCCCCAAGCAGGAGGAGGACGTGCTCTCCTACTGCGTCGATCTCATCGAGAAGGTCAGCGGCAGGGCCCCTCGCGGCTACGTCGCGCCCTGGTGGGAGATGTCCAACATCACCGCGTCGCTGCTGAAGAAGTACGGGTTCACCTACGACCACAGCCAGGGCTTCCACGACTTCATGCCGTTCTACGCTCGTGTCGGCGACAGCTGGACCAAGATCGACTACTCCCAGGAGGCCAGCACCTGGATGACGCCGCTGCAGCGCGGCGAGGTCATCGACCTGGTCGAGATCGGTGCCAACTGGTACATGGACGACCTGCCGCCGATGATGTTCATCAAGAAGGCCCCGAACAGCGCCGGCTGGGTCAACCCCCGCGACGTCGAGGCCTGGTGGCGGGACCAGTTCGACTGGGTGTATCGGGAGCAGGACTACGGCGTTTTCGCCTTCACGATCCACCCGGACGTCGCCGGACGGCCGCAGGTGCTGCTCATGCTCGAACGCCTGATCGAGTACATCAGCGGCCACGAGGGCGTCAGCTGGGTGACCATGGAGGCGGCGGCGGACGACTTCCGCAAGCGCTACGCCTTCCCCGGGCCCAAGGGCAGCCCGTTCATGCCGGGTTCCTGACCAGAGGGCGGGGTCAGATGGTCACGGCCACCCGACCCCGCCCCTGGCCAGGCAGAAAGACGCGAAGGTAGGCGTTCCATGTGTGTGTTGTGTTATGAGCTGACCCCCGAGGATCATTGGTCGGACGGGGTTTCTGAGGCGGTGCCCGGCCGCTCGAGATACCGGCGCACGCGCCTCCTGTCGGCCGTCCTGGCTCCTTATGGTCTGACGGTGTCCGATCCGGGTACCGGCCCGCACTGCGTGGTCGCGAACCGTAAGGGCGCCGCGGAGATCGCCGTCGGCCTGCCTGCGGTGTGGCAGGCGGCCCAGAGGCTGAGCTCCCGGCGCATCGACGTGCTCGACCCCGCGCTGCTCGAGGCGCTGGCACCTGGTCCGGCGGACGCGTGAGTCTCCTGCGACTGCCCGCCCTCACTCCGGCCGGCCCGTCCGGGCAGAGCCGGCGCGCCGTGACGTTGCTCAGCGGCTTCCTCGGCTCGGGCAAGACGACGTTGCTGCGGCACGAGCTGGCCCGCGCCGGAGCGAACGCACCCACGATGATCCTCAACGACTTCGGTCACACGATGGTCGACGACGTTCTCCTCACCACCGATGGGGAACGCCCGGTCGTCCTGCCGGACGGCTGCGCCTGCTGCACGCGGCGGGACGACCTGGCCCGGTCACTGGCCGACCTGCTGGACTCCGAACAGCGCGGAGGCGCGCCGCGCCGGGACCACGTCGTCATCGAGACCAGCGGGCTGGCCGACCCCGGGCCCATCGCCTTCACCGTCGCCCACGACCCGGTGCTGAAGCACCACTACGCGCTGTCCCGGGTCTGCGTCACCGTCGACGCCCTGACCGGCATGGGCAACGTCGAGCACCACGAGGTCGCCCTTCGTCAGCTCCTGGCGGCCGACGAGCTCATCGTCACCAAGGCGGATCTGGCCGCGCCCGGCGACGTGGACGAGCTGGTCCTGGCGCTGCACGAGATGAACCCGTCAGCGGGCGTGAGCGTCACGGCGAACGGTGAGCTGCTGCGCGCCGAGGAAGCGGTTTCCGCCCAGAGCAGGCCGAGCGGCCTGCCCGTGGCCGACGCCACCCACACCGCCGGCGTGTCCACCCTGGAGGTCGTGACCGGCGAGCCCCTCGACTGGCAGGCCTTCTCCGTGTGGCTGAGCCTGCTGCTGCACAGCCGCGGGCCCGACGTACTGCGGGTCAAGGGCGTGCTCGACATCCGCGGGGCCGGGCCGGTGGCCGTCAACGGCGTCCAGCACGTCGTCCACCGGCCCGAGCACCTGGACGGTCCGGTCCCTCCCGGCACGCGGCTGGTCCTCATCGTCCGCGGCATCGACACCCAGCTGCTCGAGCGCTCGTTCCACACCTTTCTCGCCATCAACGGAAAGTGAAGTGACACTGTGACGGTTCAGGCGGGGCTGCCCCAGGTGACGGTCTTCTCCCTCGGCGGGACCATCGCCTCGACGAACGACTCCGGCGGCGACGCCGGCGGGGTCACGCCTCGGCTTGGCGCCAGGGAGCTCGTGGACTCGGTCCCCCAGCTGCGGGAGGTCGCCGAGCTGGAGACGGTGGCGTTCCGCCGGACGGCGTCCGGTGACCTCACCCTGCGCGACCTCGTCTCCTTGGCCACGGAGATCACGAAACGCTTCGAGTCAGGCACCGCCGGTGTGGTCGTCACCCAGGGCACGGACACCATCGAAGAGACCTCCTTCGCCCTTGACCTGCTGGTCCGCGGCCCACGACCCGTCGTGGTGACCGGAGCCATGCGCAACCCCACCCTCGCGGGTCCCGACGGCCCGGCCAACCTGCTCGCCGCAGTGCAGGTGGCGGCATCCCCGCAGGCGGCCGGGCTCGGCACGCTGGTCGTGTTCGGCGACGAGATCCACGCCGCCCGCTTCGTGCGCAAGACCCACACCTCCAGCCCCGCCACCTTCCGCTCCCTGACCGCCGGACCGCTCGGCTGGATGGTGGAGGGTCGCCCCCGCATCGCCTTCCGCGCCCCTGAGCTGCAAGGGAAACCGACCGCCGTGGGCGACGAGGTTCCCGCGGTGGCGCTGCTGAAGCTCACCATCGGCGACGACTCCCGCCTGGTCGAGCAGGTGGCGGCCCTCGGGTACGCCGGCCTGGTCGTCGAGGCGTTCGGCGGCGGCCACGTGCCCGCCCGCGTAGTCCCGGCGCTCGAGCACCTGGCCGGGCGGTTGCCCGTCGTCCTGGCCTCGCGCACCGGTGGCGGCGAGCTGCTGCGGGAGACCTACGGCTTCCCCGGCTCCGAGCGGGACCTCCTGTCCCGCGGACTCATCCCTGCGGGCTTCCTCGACGGCCCCAAGGCCCGCATCCTGCTGAGCCTGCTGCTGGCGACCGGGGCCGGCCCGGCCAGCGTGAGAGACGCCTTCGAGCAGGTCAACGTGTCCGTCACCGCGCACACCGCCGCCTGAGCGGACCGTATGGCACCCCACACCACCCGCCACCACTGGAGATCGACATGACACCACCCATCCCGTTTGGCCGCTCCGGCCGGGTCGCCATCATCACCGGCGCCGCCAGCGGCATCGGCCGCGCGCTGGCCGTGGCCTACGCCTCCCACGGAGTACGAACCGTGGTGGGTGCCTACCCTGGTGACCCGCACGACCCCGCCGAGACCGTCCGCCTGGTCAAGGCCGCCGGGGGCGAGTGCGTCGTACACGAGGTGGACGTGCGCGACGCCGCGCAGGTCGAGGCGTTCGCGCAGCGCGCGATCGACGAGTGGGGCCGCCTCGACATGGCGGTGGCCAACGCGGGCGTGCTGCGCAAGGCCGCGCTCGCGGAGCTCACCGACGCCGCCTGGGACGACATGTTGCAGGTCGACCTGACCGGTGTGCTGCGCACCTTCCGCTCGGCGGCCGCGCGCATGGGGAGTGACGGCGCGATGGTCGCCGTCTCCTCCATCGCCGGTGGCGTGTACGGCTGGGGCGAGCACGCGCATTACGCCGCGGCCAAGGCGGGGGTGGTCGGCTTGTGCCGCAGCCTGGCGGTGGAGCTGGCATCCAGGCGCATTCGAGTGAACGCCGTGATTCCCGGGCTGATCGTCACCCCGCAGTCCTCCGACCCGGTGAACTCGTTGGGCCCGTTGGGATTGGCCCGCGCGGGAGATTCCATCCCCTGGGGCCGCGTCGGACGCCCCGAGGAGGTGGCGTCCGTGATCCGGTTCCTCACCTCCGACGACGCCAATTACGTCACTGGTCAGGCCGTCGTCGTCGACGGCGGGCTCACCGTGCGCATGCCCGCTTGAGATGACTGCATAAATCGATAAAAGCGAAAGAGGATCTCATGCCGGTTCTTGCGGGCAGGACCGCGTTCGTCACCGGAGGCGCGAGCGGGATAGGCCGGGCCATCGTCGACGCCTACGTCCGGGAGGGAGCCGAGGTGATCGTCGCCGACCGCGACGCCGAACGGGCGGCCGAGGTCTCCACGGAAACCGGAGCGGCCGGCCACATCGCCGTCGACGTGAGCGACGACACCTCTGTGGCCGTGGCCGTCGAGGCCGCGATGGAACGGCTCGGCCGAATCGACGTGCTCGTCAACTCCGCCGGCATCCTCACCGAGGCGCCGCTGGTCGAGATGGACCTCCGGATGTGGACGGAGACGATCACGGTCGATCTCACCGGGGTCTTCCTGTGCTGCCGCCACGTCGTCCCCCACATGGTCGGGCGGCGGTGGGGCCGCGTCATCAACATCGCCTCCCAGCTCGGCATCAAGGGAGGCCACTCGCTCACCCACTACGCCGCCGCCAAGGCCGGTGTCATCGGGTTCACCAAGTCGCTCGCCCTGGAGGTCGCAGAACACAACGTGCTGGTCAACGCGATCGCCCCCGGTCCCATCGAGACCCCGCTCGTGGCCGGGATCACCGAGGAGTGGAAGGCCGCCAAGCGTGCCGAGCTCCCTCTGGGCCGGTTCGGCCGGCCGGAGGAGGTCGCCCCCACCGCGGTCCTGCTCGCCAGTGAACCCGGCGGCAACCTCTACGTCGGGCAGACCCTCGGCCCCAACTCCGGGGACGTCATGCCCTGACGTCCGCCGTCTGGCATCCCGACCCATGAGAAAGGAACCATGACCGCCATCATCACCAGCCGGCCCGCCCAGGGCGACCGGCCGGCCATCACCTACCGGGCCGCAGGGGACCGGCACGTCCTCGTCGAGTACGGCGAGATGGCCCTGGACCTTGAGCTGAGCTTCTTCGTCACCGCGGTATCCGCCCAACTCGCCGGGCACCGCGTACCCGGGCTGGTGGAGGCGGCACCCGGTTTCCGCTCGCTGCTGCTGCACCACGAGCCCTCGCTCATCGACCGCCAGACCCTCATCGAGGCGATGGAGGAGGTGCACGAAGCCCAGCAGTCCGTGCGATCTCTCGTCATCCCGAGCCGGCTGATCACCCTGCCGATCGCCTTCGACGACTCCGCGAGCCGCGAGGCCGTGCGCCGCTATGCCACCACGATCCGGCAGGAGGCGCCGAACGTCCGGGACGACTCCAACATCGACTACATCGTCGAGTACAACGGCCTGCGCGACCGCGCGGCGCTGTACGCCACGGTGACCGGCACCACCTGGTGGAACGCCTACACCGGCTTCTTCCCCGGCCTGCCGTTCATGTTCCCGCTCGACCCGCGCAACGCCATCACCGTGCCGAAGTACAACCCGACCCGCACCTGGACCGCCGAGGGCGCGGTCGGTATCGGCGGCCCGTGCGTGGCGATCTACCCCGTGGACGCGCCCGGCGGCTATCAGTTGTTCGGCCGTACCGTGCCGATCTACGACATCCTCGCCCGTCACGACGTCTTCCGCGGCGACCCGCTGCTGATCCGTCCCGGCGACCGGGTGCGTTTCCAGCAGGTGAGCGAGGACCAACTGCTCGGGATGCGCCGCGACGTCCTGGAGAACCGCTACGAGTACCTGATCGAGGACGATCCCTTCCCCGTCGCCGAATACCTCGCCCGTGCCGCCGGCCTGCGGGCCGAGGCAGAAACACGGCGCACCGCCCGGGAGGCCGCCGCAGCCAGAATGGAGGTGCCGTGATGACCGGTACGCATGCGGTCTTCGACGTCGTCTCGCCCGGCCTGCAGACGCTGGTGCAGGACCACCCCGGCCGCCGCGGGCTGCAGTCCAAGGGATTCTTCCCCGCGGGCCCGATGGACCACCTGTCCTTCCGCATCGCCAACGCCCTCGTCGGCAACGATCCCGGCGCCGCAGCGCTGGAGATCCCCATGGGCCGGCTGACCCTGCGGGTGCTCACCGGGACCTCGATCGCGGTCGCCGGCGCCGAAGGCTCCGGCATCACACTCAACGGCGCTCCCATGCCGCTGTGGCAGACCGTGCCCGTGGTCCCAGGTGACAAGATCGCCTGCTCGATCGTCAAGGGCCCAGGCTTCCGGGTTTATCTCGCGGTGGCGGGCGGCGTCGACGTCCCGGTGGTGCTGGGGTCACGTGCCACGTACACCATGGGCGGAATCGGCGGCGTGCAGGGCCGCGCCCTTACCAAGGGCGACGTGCTGCACGGGAGCCCCGTGCCCGCGCCTGCCCGCCTCCGGGTGCCGGACTCGCTGCGGCCCGCGCTGGCGAACGACTGGGAGATCGAGGTGATGCGCGGCCCGCACGCCGATCCCGACTTCCTCACGGAACAGGACTGGAAGGACCTGCTCGCCCGGAAATGGAAGGTGGACCTCAACTCCAACCGGGTCGGCACCCGGCTGGACGCCCACCGCTTCCAGTGGGCCCGCTCCTCCGGCGGCCTGGCCGGCGGGCACCCGTCCAACGTACTCGACGGCAGCTATCCGATCGGCGGGATCAACACCAACGGCGACGTCCCGGTCATCCTCGGCCCTGACGGGCCTACCGCCGGCGGGTTCACCGTGATCGGCACCGTGGTCCAGGCGGGTTTGTGGAAGATCGGCCAGCTCCGGCCCGGTCGCGACACCATCCGCTTCCGTGAGGTGACGCTGGACGAGGCACTGGCACTCTCCGCTCGCATCGACGACACGACCGACCCACGCCACTACGAGGAGCTGTGATGCACCGAATCGACGTCAACTGTGACATGGGTGAGAGCTTCGGCCGCTGGACGCTGGGTGACGACCTCGGCATGATGCCCTACCTCACGTCGGTCAACATCGCCACCGGCTACCACGCTGGTGACCCGCCGACCATCCGCCGTACGGTGGCGGCCGCGGTCGAGAGGGGCCTGGCGATCGGCGCGCACCTCGCCTTCCCCGACCTGATGGGCTTCGGCCGGCGGCGCATGATCATCCCGCCCGGCGATCTGGAGGACTACTGCCTCTACCAGCTCGGCGCGCTGGACGCCTTCGTGCGGGCCGCCGGTGGACGCCTGGCCCATGTCAAACCGCATGGCGCGCTGTACGCCATGGCCTCGGAGGATCCCGCCCTGGCCGCCGCGGTAGCCCGCGCCGTGGCCAAGATCGACGCCTCGCTGCCGCTGATGCTGCTGAACCTCGCGACCGCGGACGCTGTGGCGGCCGAGGGCGTCCGGCTGGTCCCTGAGGCGTTCCCCGACCTCCACTACGACGGCTCCGGGCGCCTCATCATCGAACCGGTCAAACTGGCCTGGGATCCGGCGCTGGTCGCCCGGCGAGCGGTCCGCATGGTGCTGGAGCAGAGGGTCGCCGCCCAGGACGGCACCGAGCTCGACATCGAGGCCGTCTCGCTCTGCCTGCACGGTGACGCGCCCAACGGCGTGGAGACCGCGGCGGCGGTGCACCAGGCCCTCACCGACCACGGGATCGGCACGGTCCCGCTGGCCGAGATCCTCGCGGCGCCGGACGGAACGCCAGGAACTGCGCGTGCAGCTGCTCACCGCCCCGAACCCGAAATGGAGCCGGCACATGACCCAGATCACCGCTGACATCGCGGCCAACGTATGGAAGGTCCTGGTGTCCGAAGGCAGCACCGTAGCCGCAGGAGACACCCTGGTAATCCTCGAATCCATGAAAATGGAGATCCCTGTCGAGGCCGAATGCGCGGGCACCGTGACAAGACTCACCGTCAGCGAAGGCGACGTCCTCGACGAAGGCGACCTGATCGCCGAGCTCACTTGAGCGCACCCTTCCGGGATTCGACCACACTACGGTGCCGTCCAGCAGGACGAAGGCGTTGCCCGGCCAGTCGAAATACGCACCAGCTCATTAGCCGGCGCTTAACGATCAGCTAGCGCGGCATTTCGCGGCCACCGGCAGCCTAGGGCCATGAACACACGCAGCAAGCTCATCACGGCGGGAATCGGAACCCTGATAGTGCTGGCCGGCGCAACCACGTCCGCGCTGGCCGCCACTCCCCAGGCAACCCCCAGCAGGGGGTGACGGGGAACGCTTCTGCCCACCGGCGGCGGTGGATCAATGGTGGCCGAAAGAGTCTGAGCGTCAGTTCGGCTGGATCGCTGGGTGGGTCTGTTTGGGAGCGGACGTGGACCGTGGCCTACGTCTGCGGGGTGGGCGTTCGGACGTTCATTCGTTCGCCGGGTCTTGCATAGATGCTGAGGATCTCTGACGGCTCCTGCCCCGTGCTGCCGAACCAGTGCGGCACGTGGGTGTCGAACTCGGCCACCTCGCCGGGCCCGAGGACCCAGTCCCGCTCGCCGACGACGAGTCGCATGTGTCCAGACAGGACGTAAATCCATTCGTGACCGTCGTGTGCCCGAGGCTCTGGGCTGACCTTGCTGGTCGGGACGACGATCTTCCACACCTGCATGCCGTCGGGCTGCCGGGTGAGCGGGATGACCGTCCTGCCCTTGACGCGGCCAGGCTTGAGGCGGATGCGTGGGTCGCCCACTTCGGGCGCGCCGACGAGGTCGTCCAGCGGCACCCGGTAGGCCTGCGAGAGCGCGAGGAGAAGTTCCAAGGTTGGTCGGCGCTGTCCGGTCTCGAGTCGCGAGAGCGTGCTCTTCGAGATGCCGGTCGCGGTCGCCAGACCGGTCAGGGTGATGTGGCGCTGGGTGCGAAGCCGCTTCAGCCGCGGCCCCACCTGCTGGAGCACGGCGGCGATAGCCGATGAGGTGTCGTCCACGAGCCTCATCCCATAGCGGATTCCCAGGAACAGCAACATTTGTTGGTGAGAAATCCATGCGGCTTCAGCCTTGGGACATGAGTCAGTACGACGTAGTGGTCATCGGCGGAGGCGCCGCCGGACTGTCCGCAGCCCTTGTCCTGTCGCGGGCCCGCCGCAAGGTTCTCGTGGTCGACGCCGGCAAGCCGCGCAACGCCCCGGCCGCCCACATGCACGGCTATCTGTCTCGCGACGGTCTCCCACCCGGTGAGCTCCTGGCGTTCGGGCGGGCCGAAGTCAGGAGCTACGGCGGCGACATCCTCGTGGGCGCCGCAACCGAGCTGGTGCCCGACGGTCGAAGCGGGTTCTGGGTCCTCCTCGCCGACGGGCAGCGATTGTCGGCACGGCGGCTCCTGGTGACGACCGGCCTAGGCGACGAGTTGCCCGACGTGCCGGGACTGCGCGACCGATGGGCACGCGACGTCCTGCACTGCCCCTACTGCCACGGCCACGAGGTCCGCGACCGCCGGCTCGGCGTCATCGGCGGCAGCCCGGGCGCGGTCCGATACGCGCAGATCGTGCGCCAGTGGACCCACGACCTCGTCTATTTCACCCCGCCTGACATGCTCACCGCAACAGAGCGATCCGAGCTGGTCGCCCGCACCATCGGCGTGGTCGAGGGCACCATCGCGCAGCTGGTCATCGATGACGACCAGTTGCGCGGCGTACAGATGGACGACGGCTGTGTGGTTCCTCGCGACGCGCTGTTCGTGCCGCCCCGGTTCGTGCCGAACAACCACCTCCTCCGCGGCCTCGGTTGCGCCGTCGACGACGACGGCTGGGTCGCAGTCGACGGGACCGGTCGCACCAGCGTCCCCGGCGTCTGGGCCGCCGGCAATCTTGTGGATCCGCGCGCCCAGGTCATCACCGCCGCCGGCGCCGGCTCCGCGGCCGCCATCGCGCTCAACGCCGAGCTGGTCGAGGACGACGTGCACAACGCCGTCCGCGACCTCAACCAGGGCCTCGTGTCCTGACCCCTAGACAGACAGCCCGCGGAACAGAACCGCATCTCCACACACCGCCGCACCCTTCATCACGAGCCAAGGAGCGACATGACCAACCCGAACCGCCGCCCCAGCGCCATCCCGGGGCCCAACCCGAGTCCCGGTCCCGCCGTGGCCGGCCCCCCGACAAAGCACCATCTGGCGCTCATGATCTGGCTGGCCGTCTTCCCGACCCTCACCGTCCTCAATCTTGCCCTCGGTGACTGGCTGAGCACGCTCGCCCCGGTCCTGCGCACCTTCGTGCTCGCCACCCTTGCGGTGCCGATCGTGATCTACGGGCTGATGCCGCAGCTGCACCGACTCCGGGTGCGCATCCTGACCCGATAGGCGAACCGCTGAACCAGCCGAACGACCGGTTCAACGGTTAGCAGGCGCCCGGCTGATCGAATCCGCTAGAGATGCGTAAGCGAGCGAGCTGGGCGTCGATTCGGTCAAGGTCGTCGACAACATGCGAGATCCCCGAGCTCAGGTCGTCGGCCATCGCCGGCGGGCTCGCCCTGACCCGGCTGGCTCACACGGGCGGAGCGGTCCTGCTGGGCGCCCGGCGGGAACGCCGGCGGCACGCCGCCACGCTGGCCCTGCTCGAGCGGCACGACGCCACCCTCGACGCGGTGGTGGCCGACGACCTGGCCGCCCGCCGCCACCCGCGCATCCACATCGCCGCCGCCCTCGTCCGGCTGGCCACGGGCCGAGTGCCCGCGTTCGCGCTGGGCGCCGGCGGCGAGACCGCGCTGACCCGCGTCCGCTGCATGTTGAATCCCAAGGAGCCCTCGATCGGCGGGAACGCCTGGCCGGGCTCCTCGCGGTGACGGCGCTGCTCGCGGGCCCCGCCACCAGCCCCAGCTGATTTCGTCGACGACGAGTAGCAGCGTTTAACGGTCAGTTTTGGACAGCACCTAGCAGCGGTGATGGTGACCGTTACTGATCTTGGGTGGGTGGGGGGGTGAGAGCCTGTCTGTGAACGATCTTGGCTGAGAAGCTCTGCGAGTCGCGATGACGAAGGGACACGAAGGCTGACCCGCACGAAAGGGACTTCGGCATGACCGACTCCGTCGCAACACTGTCCGCACGGTAGTGAGATGGAAGCTCCGCACCTGCCCCGGAGCGCCGCTACCAGCGATCGCCTACCTGCTCACCGTCGCCCACCTGGAGCGAGAAGAGGACGAGGCACGCATGCTCCTCCTGCAGGTCGCCATGCCCCGATTTGGCCGGGCTGGGGAGATCCTGAGAGCCACGGTCATTGAAACGCGTGCCAGGCTCGCCGAGCACGAGCCTGACTTCACCCGAGACTACGACCACGCGAGACCGACGTCGATCTTCCCCAGATCGACCGCGCGAGTCGGCCACCTGGCGGGCCGCTATAGGCCGAGGGAGGCGACGAGGTCGCGCATTTCGTCGCGGTAGACGGTCGCCGGGTCGTGGATGAGGGGGCGCAGGTGGCCGTAGATCTCCAGGGCCATGAGGCCGTGCATGCGTCCCCACACGCGCAGGGTCAGCGCGAGCGCCACGGGCGGGAGGTCCGGGAAGAGCTCGCGGACGTGAGCGACCAGGTCCGGGTCGAAGTCGTCCCAGACGTATGTGCGGTCGTCGCGCTGGAGTAGCCCCGCTGTCGGCCAGGCGGCGGCGACGAGATCGGTGAGGCCGGTGCAGGCCCGCAGTCCCGCGGCTTTGCTGGGCCCGTCGTTGGGTGGCTGGTAGCCGGCCACCGGGTCGCCGTAGATCAGTCGGAATCCTTCGGGGTTGGCGAGCGCCCACTCGCGCATGGACTGGGCCCAGGCCAGGATCCGGCCGCCGGGGTCGTTTGACGGTATGGCGTCACGGGCGGACTCGGCGGCGTCCACGGCCGAGGTGTAGACGTCGCCGATCAGGGTCGTGATCAGGTCGTCGCGGGTGGGGAAGTAGCTGTAGATCGCGCCGGCCGTCATGCCCATCTCGCGGGCGATGGCGCGCAGAGAGATGGCGTCGGGCCCGCCGCCGGCCATGAGCTTGAGGGCGATCGCCTTGATCTCGGCGCTGGTCTGGGCGCGCAGCCGGTCACGGCGGCTCATGGTCTGCTCGGTCACGCTTCCAGTCTACAGTGTTTGACCGTTGTACGCCGTGATGTAGATTGAACGCCGTGTACTAATCCAACGGCATGTAGGTGGATAATGAAACGGGACAGGCTACGCCTCGGGCTGCTGGCATTGACGCAGCTCATCGTGGCTCTCGACTACAACATCGTGTACGTGGCGCTGCCCGACATCGGGCACGCGCTGGGTTTCAGCCCCCAGTCCGTGCAGTGGGTGGTCAGCGCCTACGCCGTCGGGCTCGGCGGGCTGCTGCTGTTCGGCGGGCGGGCCGTCGACCGACTCGGAGCACGCCGGATGTTCATGACCGGGCTGGCGCTGTACGGCGTGGCCTCACTGGCGGGCGGGCTGGCCTCCGACCCCGAACTGTTGATCGCCGCCCGAGCGGTGCAAGGCGTCGGTGGGGCGCTGCTGACTCCGGCCACTCTCGCGCTCATCTACCGGGGGTTCGCCGAAGGCCCGGCGCGCAATCGGGCGCTCGGCGCCTGGGGCATGGCGGGCAGCGCGGGGCTGGCGGCCGGGTCGCTGCTGGGCGGGGTGCTGACCAACTACCTGGGCTGGGAATGGGTGTTCTTCGTCAACGTGCCCCTGGCTCTCGCCGCCGCCCTGGCCGCGCCGCGACTGCTGCCCGCCGATCCTGCCCGCACTCCTGGTGCTTTCGATGTGCCGGGGGCGATCCTGGCCACCGCGGGTTCGGCGCTGCTGGTGTTCGGTCTGGCCAGCGGCCCAGAGGTGGGATGGATGTCGCTTCGCGGCGTCGGGGCGGTGGCGGCCGGGGCAGTCCTGCTCGTGCTGCTACTCGTGGTCGAGGCTCGCACCCGCGACCCGCTGATCCCGCTTCGGCTGGCGCGCAGCCGTAACCTCCGCACCACGATGATCGTGATCGCGATCTTCCAGGGCACACTGGGCGGTGGCTACTACGTGCTGACCTCCTACCTGCAGCCCGTCCTCGGCTACAGCTCGCTGGAGGCGGGGCTCACGTTCCTGCCGCTCTCGCTGGTCTGCATGCTCGCCGCGCTCAAGCTCACCCCGCCGCTGCTGGGCCGCTGGGGAATCCGCACCACCCTGGCCGTCTCCACGGTCGGGACCGGCGCGGGCATCGCCCTCCTGGTCGCGGGCACCACCACCGGGGGCGGATTCTGGACCCTGATGCCCGGCAGCATCGTCTGGGGCCTGTTCGGCGGGGTCGCCTTCGTCGCCCTGTTCGCCTCCGCCGGCTCCGGCGTCGCACCCCACGAGCAGGGCATCGCGTCAGGTACGGCCAGCACCGCCAAGGAGATCGGCGGAGCTATCGGCCTGTCGCTCTTCGTCGCGATCGCCACCGGCTCGACCCATCTGCTCGACGGCCTGCACGCCGCCGGATGGACGGCCGCGGCCCTCACCGTCGCGGGCGGCCTGATCGCCCTCGCCCTTCCCACCCTCCGCTCGACCTCGCAGTCCCCTGTCCTCGAAGGAGCCAACCAGTGACCACCACCGACCTCATCACGCAATACCTCGACATCTGGAATGAGCGGGACCCTGCCGCTCGCCTGAAGCTGATGGAAGAGGTCTTCACCGAGGACGTTTTCTACGCCGACCCGGACAACGCGGGATTGCGCGGGCACGCCGCGCTGTCGGAGGCGATCGGCCAGGCTCGCGACAAGCTCGGCGACCTGCGTTTCGCCCTCGACACCGTGATCGGCACGCACCATGACCGGGCGCTGTTCACCTGGCGGCTCGACAGGGTCGCCACCGGCTACGACGTGGTGGAGTTCGACGCCGACCGCATCAGCAGCATCGTGGGGTTCTTCGCATGAGCGGCTGGACCGCAGCCTGGACGACCTCACCGCAACGGCCGGGCGTCGGCTTCGCCCCCAACTGGTCCGAAGAGGGTTTCACCGACCGGACGATCCGCCAGACGGTACGGCTCAGCGTGGGCGGCGACGGGCTGAGGGTGAGACTGTCCAACCGCTTCGGCACGACGCCCCTTCACGTGGCCGGTCTGACCGTCGCGGCCGCCACGGGTGGCGCGGCGATCAAGCCCGACACGCTGCGCGAGCTGACCGTCGCGGGCAAGCCAGCCTTCGCCGTCCCCGCGGGCGCCGAATTGGCCACCGATGCCGTGTCGTACGCCGTCGACGCGCTGGATTCGGTGACGATCACGATGCACCTGGCCGACCCGTCCGGGCCCGCGACCTACCACGCACAGGCGTTGGCCACGACATACCGTGCGGCGGGTGACCATCGTAGAGACGGTGACGGCGCCGCGTTCACCGAGACCTCACAGTCCTGGTACTACCTCGGCGGAGTCGACGTGACCGGAGCCACCGGCGACGGCATCGTGGTGTTCGGCGATTCCCTGACCGACGGCACAGGAAGCACCCCGGACACTAACCACCGCTTCCCCGACCTGCTCGCGCAGCGGCTGGTCACGGCGGGTCGGGCACGTGCCGTGCTGAACCAGGGAATAGGCGGCAACCGGGTGACGGTCGACTCGGAGTGGCTCGGCGAGCGGGCCACCGCCCGATTCGCGCGCGACGTCCTAGGCCAGCCGGGCGTGCGGACGGTCATCATCCTGCTCGGCATCAACGACATCGGCATCAGCGAAGTCGCCGAGGCGTCACCGTTTCCGACCTTCGCGCCCTACACCGAGGTCTCCGCCGAGGAGGTCATCGCCGGCCACCGCGACCTGATCCGGCAGGCACGTGCCGCCCGATTGCGGGTCGTCGGAGCGACCGTGATGCCCGCCAAGCCCTCGGTGTTCTCCACCATGCGCAGCGAGGGCAAACGTGCCGCCATCAACACCTGGATCCGTACCGGCGGAGAATACGACGCCGTCATCGACTTCGACCGCGCGCTAACCTCCCCGTCCGTCCCGGACAGGCTCGACGGCACGTTCGACTCCGGTGACCACCTGCATCTCAACGACGTCGGCTACCAGGCGATGGCCGACGCCATCGACCTCACCCACCTGTAACACCCGCTGGGGGGTGTGACCTGCGAGTGTTCACTCTGCACAGGGGTGGGAGGACGCCGCACCCCGGAGGTCATAAGTGACAAAGGTTGCCGCGAGCGCGCAAGGGGCGATGCACGTCGCCGGTTGGGCCCGCATCATGAATTCTGCGGCCTTCGAAGTGGCCCATGTAAAGGCTCGACCGGCGTGACTCCCTGCTCTTCCTCGCGCCGGTTCTCTCGGCAACTGGTCCCGAGGGTGGGCCTAGGCGGGGACGGCGTTCGGGGGAAGCTCGTCCCACGCGGGCCAACTGCTACCACACCCCAGCCCAGCCTCAACCTCTTGCCTCCAGCCCGCGCGACCGACACAGCAAGCCCGCCAATGGAGTACGCAGCGCCCGGCCCCTTCCGCGCTTGAAGGCCGGGCTCTCGCTCATGCTGACCGCCTCGGGCCAGCCGCAGGAGTTGACGTCGCACCTGAACAGAAAGCTAAAATGGTACATTTATTACCGTATGGGGACAAACTAGCCCTTGGAGGTCCTATGAGCAGGCTGGTGAGTCTGGCCGCGTCGGTGCGCGATCGACCTACCGTCGAACAGGTGGATGCGATGCTGACTGAACTCCAGCAGATGCCTCGCACTCAGGTCGTCACCAAGATCATCGACGATCTGCTGGACTACCGAGCCATGCTGCCTGTCTGATCTCAGGTAGTGTCCGGAGGCGACCGACTCGCTTCCCTCGAAGGTGCAACCCTGCAATGGGCTGGCCAGGCGCGCACTTCCGCTGCGGATCGGAGCCGCATCGCCCGACCAACTCATCGTCTCATCTAACGTGCTCGCAGCGTTACTGCCCCATCCGGGCCTGCTGTCCGCCCTGCGGTCCCCGGGAGGCGCCGAACGGCTGGCCCTGCGGTCCCGCCGTGGTGCCCCCGACGCCGACGAGTTCCATCAGGCGCGTCTCCACGTACCGATCGCTGTGGTGGGACTTGTCCGCGATCCGCTCCACGAGATCGTTGACGTTGCGCGCGAAGTCGAGATCGGATGGACTGACCTCGGCGAACAAGTCGAGGATCTGATACCGGATCTGCTGCCAGTTCTGCCGCAACTGCTGCTCGACCTGCTGGGCCTGCTGCTGTTCCATGAGTGTCCTTTCCTAGTCGGAACGCCCGGAACCTACCCTTCGTAGTCGGATCATTACTCACCTCCCTCCCTAAGGATCTTTAGATCGTTTGGGAGAGGTGATCGACCCTGACCGTCGCCATCGCATGCCTCATAGCCATGCTCCGGGCCGGGAGAAGGTCGCTACGGAGGTCAAGAGTGGACAAGTGTCTGGCGCGAGCCCGCCAGCATGATTCACATCGACGGTTGCGGCCCGCATGATGAGTGCTGCGGCCTTCGATACGGGACCCATGAAGGCCGACCGGCGTGAACGGAGCACCTCGCCGGTTCCTCGGCGCCTGGCCCGAGAGGGTCCGTGCGGGGACAGTGCTCGGGGGAGGCCGTCCCCACACAGCGCTGCCGGCGTTCTTGCGGTCGTACTAGCTGAAGGCCGCGCGGCATCCGTCACCATCCCCGGTCCGCTGGCAGACGGTGGACGAAGCCCGGCCGGACCACTCGCGCGATTGGCGGCCGTAGACGGTGCCGAGGGTGGACCCGCGCAGGTCTCAGGGCGTGCCGATGTCGCGGGTGGTCCCGTCGGTGATGGCCTGGAGTTTGTCCGGGTTGGCGACGTTGTGGATGGTGGTGATGCGGCCATCAGCGTCGAAGTCGAAAGTGACAGTGGCGATCACGCGGCCCAGGCCGCGGAACACCACGCCTGGGCCACCGTTGATCTCGACCAGTTCGGCGTTCATTTCGGCCGGCCCGACGCCCTGGTAAGTGACCTTGCCAATGGCGGCGAACCAGGCGGCCACCGTTTGTGCGCCCACGACCGGACGCAGGGCCTGGCGGACCTTGCCACCGCCGTCCGTCCACAGTGTGACGTCCGGGGACAGCAGTTCCATGAGGGTGTTGATGTCACCCCCAGTCGCGGCGGCGAGGAACCGCTCGGTGACGTCGCGCTGCTGCGACCGGTCCGCGGTGAAGCGTGGCCGCCGGGCTCGCACGTGCTCGCGGGCACGGTGCGCGGCCTGACGCACGGCGGTCTCGGAACGCTCCACCGCCTCCGCGATCTCAGCATGGCTGAAGCCGAAGACCTCCTTCAGCACGAATACCGCACGCTCAAGCGGGCTCAGGGTTTCCAGCACCACCAGCATCGCCGTCGATACCGACTCGGTGTTCGTGATGGCGTCGGCGGTGTCGCCGCTGGTGAGGATGGGCTCGGGAAGCCATGGCCCCACATAGGTCTCGCGCTGGTGCTGGGTGGAGCGCAGCCGTTGCAGCGCCAGATTCGACACGATCCGCGCCAAATAGGCCTTGGGGTCGGCCACCTTCGAACGGTCGGCGGCCGACCATTTGATCCAGGCGTCCTGGACCGCGTCCTCGGCGTCGGTCACGGTGCCGAGGACGCGGTAGGCCACCGAGAACAGCAGGTTGCGATGCTGGTTGAACACCTGCTGGTCGTGGTCAGGCGACGGGTGGGTCACCGCACACCCCGGATACGGGTGAAGCGGCCGCCGCGGGGCCAGAACGCGCCTGAGGCGGGCATCTTCTTCATGCGACCGTAGGTCGGCCAGGGCGAAGCAGTCACCGTCTCCTTATACCGTGCCGCCATGCGGCCGGTCAGATACACCCGTCGGGGGCTGTCGTCGGGGTGGGTGAACTGAACGACCGCATCGTGCCGTCCCAGGCTCACCGGCGTGTGGTAGTAGCCGAAGCGGAACGGCTTGGGCTGCTTGCCGTTCAGCGTGCGGACGATCGACAGCGCGGCATGCACACCGGTCGGCATGCCGCCCTGGCAGGTGCCGTGCATGACGCCGTAGCCCTGGCGGATCGCGGCCGCGTCGCCCACGGCGTACACATCCGGGTGCGACACCGACCGCAGCGCGGAGTCGGTGACGATGCGGCCGCGCTCGTCGACGGTCAGACCGGCGGCGACCGCCTGCGGCGACACCCGCGTACCGCTCGTCCACAGGACGACAGCGGCGGCGATGCTCTCCCCGCCCGCCAGCTCGACCGAGTCGGGCAGCACCTTCACCACCTCGATCCCGCTGCGCACCCGGACACCCATGCGCTCGAGCGTGGCCTGCAGATACGCCTTCGGCTTGGGGCTCATGGCCGCACCGGGTTCCTGCCGGCCCAGCAGCACGACGTTCAGCTCCGGGTACTGCTCGGCGATCTCCGCGGCCGACTCGATGCCGGTCAACCCGCTACCGCCCACCACGACCGTGCCGCGGCCGAGCCGAGCCAGCCGCTCGGCCAGCAACTCAGCGTCCTCGGCACTGTTGAGGGTGTACGCGTGGTCCTCCACGCCCGGCACCTGCGTCGTGTCGGCCATGCTGCCCAGCCCGTAGACCAGCGTGTCGTAGTGCAGCACCCGATTGTCGTCGATCCGCACGATCTTCGCGGTCGCGTCCACCGCCGTCACCCAGCCGCGCACGAACTGCGCCCCCGTGCCCTCGAGCAGCTCCGGAATGTTCATCTCGGCGACCTGCTGCCCGGTCGCCGAGAGATGCAGCCGCAACCGCTCGGTGAACCGCTCCTGCGGGTTCACCAGGGTCACCTGCACGTCCTCGCGCCGCTTGACCCGAGCCGCGAGCTGGATCGCCGCGGCCATGCCCGCGTACCCCGACCCCAGAATCAGAACGTGATGAGTGGCCGCCATGCCGGTTTTGTGGTGTGTGGTCATCGTTGTGCCCTTCTTTCTCATGCGGACAACCACGAGATGCAAGCTGCTCGCCGGTCCGTGACATGAGACCGGTGTGACATGCGACGCAGTGGGCTGTGGTGGCGGCGCTGCGGGATCGAAGGCCTCTAGGCAGCTTGAGCCTGGCGTAGGGAGGTCGTCGTGGGTGGTCGTGGGTCGGTGAGCTCGGCCAGGCCGGTGCGCAGGATGCGGTCGTGGACGCGGACGAGGAAGATCGCTTGTCGCAGGCCGGCATCCGTGATGCGGTGATCTGTTCGTCCTCGGCCTCGGCACCCGGGCGTAGGCACTCCAGATGGCGGACGACGTCACGGGCCAGGCTGAGCAACGACTCAGCGGGTCGGGGCGGAGCCAAGCGTCGAAGAACGTGGAACTCATGGTGTTGCGTCACGAGGTGGCGGTGCTGCGGCGTCAGGTCGCGCGCCCGAAGCCGGACTGGGCCGATCGGGCGGTTCTCGCGGCGCTGGCCCGATGGTTGCCGGCGGTGCTGCGCGCTCATCGGCTGGTCAACCCCGGCCACCTTGCCGGCGTGGCATCGTCGCCTGCTCCGCCGGGCCTGGACCTTGTGGACCCTGGTGGCCAATTCGAGGGACACACGTCGAGGTCCGTGATCTTCTGCTGATGTGTCGCGATGATGCCTTCTGCAGCCGGTTTCCCCTCACCCGGCCGTAGAACTGGAGCGCGTGGTGTCGGT
>NZ_JBICRM010000047.1:0-56083 GCF_043197025.1 Nonomuraea marmarensis | reverse complement strand
CACCCTCGTTCCCCTGGGCGGCGGCCTGGCCACTGCGGCGCTCCTCGGCGCCTCGCTGGTCGGCACCGCGCAGGCCGCTTCGCACGTGAAGCCGTCCGAGAGCGTCAGCATCACCAGCGCCCGGGGGATCGCCGCGTTCTGGCTGCAGAACAACGGCGCCGCGCTGCAGGCCGCCACCTACGTCGAGGAGGACACCACCGACGTCGACAAGCTCACGACCACGGGCACCGCCTCCACTGACACCAAGGCGGGCTCGGTCGCCCCGACCGCTACCACCACGTCCACCTCCACGTCGAAGAACGTCAACCTGCCGAAGACCATCGGCAAGGTCTTCTTCGTCGACTCCAAGGGTGACAAGCGCTGGTGCTCAGCCTCTTCCATCCAGGGCAAGTACGCCAACGTGGTGGCCACGGCCGGCCACTGCGTGTACGACACTGCCAACGACGAGCAACTCATGGACAACTGGGTCTTCGTTCCCGGCTACTACCAGGGCAAGACCCCGTGGGGCATCTACGTCGGCAAGCAGGCGTTCGTGCACTACGACTACAGCGTCTACGAGGACTACGACCGCGACTACGCCTTCGTGTCGGTCTACAACGGCGTGACGGTCAAGGACTCGACGGTAACCAAAACCGAGTACAACGCCGACCGGGCCAAGCCGAGCAGCGACACCACCAAGGGCGACCTCGGCTACTACGACCGGTCGTCGAACACGTACCACGTGGTCGAGGCCGCGGACGCGGGCCGGCTGGGTGACAACGTCGGTGGGCAGGGCATCTCCTGGAACCAGCCGCTGAAGAAGGCGCACTATGTCTTCGGCTACCCGCAGGCGCCGCAGCCCGACGGCAACAAGCCGTTCACGGGTGTCACGCCGAAGTGGTGCTACGGCACCACCACGGCCAAGACGGTCGGCTCGGCCGCCAAGAAGATCGAGGAGCACGTGGGACTCAAGTGCTCCATGACCGCCGGCGCCGACGGCGGACCGTGGTTGCTGAAGTACAGCAGCGCCAAGCGGCTCGGCTACCTCAACGGTGTCACCAGCAGCTTCTACGACCAGGACGAGAACGACCGCGTGGACTACATCAGCTCGCCGTACTTCGACGGCGAGACCTCCACCGTCTACGCCGCGGCCGCGGCCGTCTGGTCCGGGAAGCTGTTCTAGGGAAAGGGGGTCACTCTGGGTAGCTCTGATCACGTCTTAAAGGGATAGGAAGGGCCCGGCCGCGCGCCGGGCCCTTCCGCTGCTCATAGGCGATTCACAAGCAGGCATCATCAAACACTCATCCAGGACCGTCATCGTCACGAATATGCACACGACCAGCCCGAACTCCCATTCCGAGTCCGTGCTCCGCCCAGACGGCAGTTCGATCAACATCCTCGTCGTGGATGACGAGCCGCCGCTGACCGAGCTCCTGTCCATGGTGATGCGCCAGGAGTCCTGGGATGTCCGCTGCGCGCACAACGGCGGCGAGGCCATCCGCGCGGCGCGCGGGTTCCATCCCGACGCGATCGTCCTGGACGTCATGCTGCCCGACATGGACGGGATCGAGCTCCTGGCCAGGTTGCGGGCCGTGCTGCCGGGGGTGCCGATCCTGTTCCTGACCGCGAAGGACTCGGTGCAGGACCGGCTCATCGGTCTGCGGGCGGGCGCGGACGACTACGTCACGAAGCCGTTCAACCTGGAGGAGGTCGTCATCAGAATGCGCGGCCTGCTGCGCCGATCGGGTGTGGTGCAGGCACGGCCCGACGCGGGGCTCGTGGTCGGCGATCTGACCCTGGACCAGGAGAGCCACCAGGTACGGCGGGACGGCAAGGAGATCAGGCTCACGCCGACCGAGTTCGAGCTGCTGCGCTTCCTCATGCACAATCCGGGGCGGGTTCTCAGCAAGGCGCAGATCCTGGACCGGGTGTGGGCCTACGACTTCGGCGGCCAGAGCAACGTGGTCGAGCTGTACATCTCCTACCTGCGCCGCAAGATCGACGCGCAGGGCGGGCCGATGATCCACACCGTGCGCGGCGTCGGCTACACCCTCAGGCCCGCCGCATGACGATGTCGCTGGAGACCAAGCTCGTGGTCTCCTCGATCGCCCTGCTGGCCACCGTCTCCGTCGTCATCGCCACGGCGACGACGCTGCTGTTCAACGACTTCCTTATCGACCAGCTCGACAGCCAGGTCGGCTCGGCCGTCCGCCGCTCCACCGGCGCGGTCGGGCAGTCGGGCGAGGTGGCGTTCCTGCTGTCCCCGGGGCAGGCAGAGGGCACGTTCGGGGCTCGGGTACACCAAGGCATGGTGCGGCGGGCAGCCGTGCTGACCGGGGCCGGCACCGTACGCGAAGTGGCGGCGCCGCCGTCGCTGGCCCGCGTCACCAGCATGCCGGTCACGGTCTCTCTCGGCCCGCTGGGCGACTACCGGATGGTCGCCGCCTGGGCTCGCGACGGCGACCTGCCCGTCACGGGGCTGCCCGTGACCGGTATGCAGTCCATGCTGAGCAGGCTCGTCGTGGTGGAGGCCGCGGTCACGCTGGCGGGCGTCGCGCTGATGGCCGTCGCCTGCACCCTGCTCGTACGTCGTGCCGTACGCCCCCTCGGCCGGCTCGCCGCCACCGCCGCCAGGGTGTCGGAGCTGCCGCTGGCCAGCGGGGATGCCGTGCTGCTCGCCCGCGTACCCGAGGTGGACGCTGATCCGCGTACGGAGGCCGGGCAGGTGGGCGGCGCGCTCAACCGGATGCTCGGGCACGTCGAGACGGCCTTTGCGGTGCGGCGCGAGAGCGAGACGAGGTTGCGGCAGTTCATCGCGGACGCCAGCCACGAACTGCGCACCCCGCTCGCCTCGATCGTCGGCTACGCAGACCTGACCAGGCGCAGCGGCGAGCGGCAGGGCCCGCAGACGGCGCACGCGCTCGGGCGCATCCGCTCCGAGGCGGGCCGGATGGCCACGCTGGTGGAGGACCTGCTGCTGCTGGCGAGGCTGGACGCGGGCCGGCCGCTGGAGCGGCTGGAGCTGGACATGTCGCCGCTCGTGGTGAACGCGGTCCGCGACGCCCACGCCGCCGCGCCCCGGCACCGCTGGCTGATCAGCCTGCCCGACGAGCCCGCCCTGGTCGTCGGGGACGGCGACCGGCTGCACCAGGTCCTGACGAACCTGCTGGCCAACGCCCGCACCCACACCCCACCGGGCACGACCGTCACTGCGACGGTGCTGCTGGAGTCGGACCGGGTGCGCGTCGAGGTCGCGGACGACGGGCCGGGGATTCCCGCACATGCGCTGCCGCACGTGTTCGGTAGGTTCGCGCGCGGTGACGGGTCGCGCTCCCGCCTGGCCGGGGGCAGCGGACTTGGCCTGGCCATCGTCTCGGCGGTCGCGGCCGCGCACGGAGGGCGGGTCGAGGTGACCAGCGTGCCAGGGGACACGGTGTTCACGCTCAGCCTGCCCTTACGCGATCAGGTCCCTCCCGGCGAAACCGGGTCGCCTAGATGAAAGAGTCCAAGGGGTCTGGTCGCGGCCAGTGGTCGTAGGCGACCAGTGACCGCTTGATTGCTGTCCGGTCTTGTCGTTGTGCCAGATAGCTGCGGTCAGAGCGAGCACTCCGACTGCGCGGTGGCCCTGCGAGCGCCGTGCCACGAAGCCGCTTGGCTGGACGGCCAGGCCAGTCGGGCTCCGGTGCGGTGCTCCATGATCGGTCACTCCTGCGGAATTGACGTGGGCAGGTGGCCACCACTGGTTGCGCGGCGGCATCGAGGGAGCCAATACGACACACGGCGCCATGTCGGATTGTGACGCCACCCTTGCACTTTGTGGAGGAATTCCCCCGAGCGTGGGCGGACCCGAGCGCGGTGCTGCCAGACCTGAGCATCGGGCCGCGGAGCGTGTACCGCTCGAATATTGAGCTATGTGGTTTGAGCTGGGACTATGCGGCGTGGTGATACTGGCTGATAACGCCCGCGACGACGGATTTTCGGCGGATGGATCGCAGGTCGGCGAGTTCGGCCAAGTCCCGGATCGGCTGCGGTTCGGTGTCCGGGGGACGTTGTTGCCGGGACTGGTGCGGCCTGTGTCCGTTGTAGTGGATCAAGTACTCGCGGAGTATCAGGGTCAGGTGGCGTTCGCCGAGGATCAGGACCTGGTCCAGGAGTTCACGGCGGAGGGTTGCGATCACGCGCTCGCAGATGGCGTTCATCCTCGGCGTCCGCGGCAGGGTGGTGATGATCCGCAGCCCTTCGGCCTTGAACACTTCCCCGAACGCGATGGTGAACAGCGGATCGCGGTCATGGATCACGAACCGTAGCGTGTCGATGCGCTCGCCCAGGTCCATGGCCAGATTGCGGGCCTGCTGTACCGCCCATGCCCCGGTCGGGTGCGCGGTCACCCCGGCCAGGTGCAGTCTGCGGGTGCCGTGCTCGATGAACATCAGCACGTACAACCGTTTGAGTAGCACCGTCTCCACGACCAGGAAGTCGCAGGCGGTGATCGCGTGCGCCTGGGCGGTCAGGAACTGCCGCCAGGTCGGCCCGGCCCTGCGGGGTGCGGGATCGATGCCGGCGGCGTGCAGGATCTCCCATACTGTGGACGCGGCGATCGAGTATCAGTAGCGCGTACGGCTTTCAGGCGTCCGGGATCCAGTTTCCATGGAAGCCGAGGGGCACGCGTACCGGCAGGTGGACGCGGGCCACGGGCGGCCCGGTGAAGTCCTGAGCGGACAGGATCACCAGGTCCGAGGCGCCGCGCTCGGGGTCGGCGACGTAGGCCATCAGGTAACCGGCGTCCTCCGCGCCCTCGTTCTGGTCGCCGCTCGGGTCTGCGGCGAACGCAGCCTCACCGACGGCGGCGTCCCGCGCGAACCCGTGCACCTCCGTCGTGCCCCGCACCAGGTCGTGCTTGACCAGCGCGTTGGTGAACGCGTCGTCAGGGTGCGGGCCTTCGGGAGTGAACTGCATGCCGTACACCGGGGTCACCGCGGAGTAGCCGTAGCGGTGCGGACGGGAGGCGTAGGCGTCGTTCACGCGCGGGAAGTCCTGGGCCCGGTCGTCCACGCACCGCTGCTCCAGCCGCCCGGCGCGCAGGTCGATGGTCCAGCGGTCGAGCCTGGGCTTGATGCCGCCGGGATCGGCGACGTCCACGGGTCCCTCGGCGACGATCAGGTCCACGGTGATCGTCGAGCCGTCGTCGTAGGCGTTGAGGATGTGGCTGACGTAGAAGGAATCGACGGGGAACCAGCGGACCTGCCCTCCCGCCCGGGGCAGGACGCCCACGTGGGCCTGGTGCGCGGGGTCCCAGCGGAAGCGCATCGCGTCCATGCTGAACGTCAGCGGGATGTCGAAGACGACCACGAAGTTCTCCGACAGCGCGAAGTCGTGGAGGAACGGGAGGTCCCCGGGCAGCGGGATGTAAGCGACCCGGGTGACCGTTCCCGCCGGATCGGTGACGATGTGCTGCGCGAACGGACGTCCCAGCACGTACGCCACCGAGTGTAGGTCGCCGGTGCGCGGATCGACCTTCGAGTGTGCGTTGGCGCTGGAACCCTCGGGCGTGGCGCCCATGGGGCACTCCCCGATCGTGTCGAGTTCGTAGCCGAGTTCGTGCGGCAGTCCACCGGCCTCCGACAGGGCCAGGGTGCGCCCGGCGTGACGGAGCACGTGGATGTTCGGGGAGGGCGGCAGGAACGCGGGCGGCTGCAGCCCGTGCCGTATCCTGTCCAGTGCGTCAGAGACCTCCGTCGAGCGGACCCAGCGGTTGCGATACCACTCGGCCCGGCCGTCGCGGATGCGCACGCCGTGCACCATTCCCGCGCCGAAGGCCCAGAAGTGCGTGATGGGGTCCTCCACGCCGAGCGGGTTCGGGCCCAGCCGCAGGTAGCGGCCGTTCAGGTCGGCGGGCAGGCGTCCGGTCACGGGCAGGTCGTAGGCGGTGACCTCCTCCTTTACTGGGGCGAAAGGTCCGTGCAGGTAACGGTCGTAGCGGTCCATGCTCACCTCAGGTCGATCCGTTGTACGGTGTACGAAGGGTGACGGTACACCGGGCAAACACCGGTACAGTGCGGCCGCCCGCGATGTGCTAGGCCAGTGAATCGGCCGCTCACCAGGGGCGGGACGATGGCTGCCCGGCCGCTGCGGCCGGGTCGCAACTGCCCTAGTACAGGAGTTGGGAGGCGATCGGCCATGCAGCGAGCTGGGAGCGGCTCCGCGCCGCCGTACCTGCGGATCGTGCGGGAGATCGAGCGGCGCATCGACACGGGCAAGTTGCAGCCCGGCGACCGCGTCCCCTCCATCAGGCAGGCCGCCGCACAGTGGGGAGTGGCCACCGCGACCGCCACCAAGGCGCTGGACACGCTGCGCCGGCAGGGGCGGGTGGTGGCCGTCCCCCGCGTCGGCACCGTCGTGGCCGAACCCGTCCCCGTATCCACCCCCGCACCCGCGCCCCGTCCCGGGGCGGGCCGGGCGGATCGAGCGGATGGGGCGGGCCACGCGAGCCGGGAGCGGCGTCCGATGGTGGCCAGCCAGAACGCCGAGCGCGAGCGGATCGTGCGCGCGGCGATCGCCATCGCGGACGCGCAGGGCTTCGAGGCGGTGTCCATGCGCGGCGTCGCGACGACGCTCGGCATGCCCACCATGTCGCTGTACGGCCTGGTACGCGGCAAGGAGGAACTGGCCACGCTCATGGCCGACACCGTGTTCGGCGAGCTGGAGCTACCACAGGAGCCTCCGGCGGGCTGGCGGGCCCATCTGGAACTCGCGGCGCGCCTGCAGTGGCGCCTTTATCTGCGCCACCCCTGGTTGTCCCGTCTCATGTCGCTCACCCATCCGCAGCCGCTGCCCAACATGCTCAGGTTCGGCAACTGGGGCATGAACGCCGTGCTCGGGCTCGGCCTCGCCCCCGAGGCGGCCCGGGTCGTGTGGTGGGCGGTGGCCAACCACGTAAGAGGAACGGCCACGAACCTGGAGGTGCAGCACGACGCGGAGCGGCACACGGGGCTGTCGCCCGACCAGTGGTACACCGCCCACCTCCCGACGTTTCATGCCAGGCTCTCAACGCACACGGCGCCTCTCGACGACCGCCTGGAATTCGACCTGACCGCGTTCTTCGAGGCCGGGCTGCGGCTCCTGCTGGACGGGGTCGCGGTCCAGATCGGGCGGCAGCACCGGCCGTAGCCGGTCGCGGTCAGGTCAGTGCTGGAGCGCGTCGTCCAGGGTGTCGTCCTCCACCGGGAAGCCGCCGAACCCGGCGTCGAGGAACGAGGGGACAGCCATTGGCGGTACGGGCCGTTTGAGCAGGTCGGGGCGGTGCGCGACAAAAAGCGTTGAGTCAGCTTTCGGCTCCAACACGGTGGGATGGCCGGCGAGATATCGCGATCTTGCCTGTTTCCGCAGGTCACGGTGACCATCTGCACCATGATCCATCTCACCGCCAATAGCGTTCTTCGGCCCGGGAACGCTCGGGACCGGACGAGGCGTCGTGCGGTGATCCGCGCCGGCGAGGCGGCGCAACGCCGCCCTGCCAGCAGGCCGGGTTCTGGGCCGCGGCCGGATTCGATGTGAACACGATCGCCGACGGCAGCGGCCAGACCGCTACGGCGGCGTCGTTGCCCAGCGCGTCGCGCACGCCGCAGCGGACGAGCGCGACCGTTTTCATCAACTCCACCGCAAGCGGCTCGCCGAGCAGAGTACAGAGGCTGAAAGGCTGACTTCTTGCGTTACGGCGGTTCGGGCTCGAGGATCAGTTCGGTCTGGGCGATGATGGCGTCGAGCAGGCCAGGCCGGTACTGCAGGCGCTTGAGATGGTGCTTGATGATGGTGGCGAGGTGGTCGATGCCGCCGCGGACGGCCAGGTTGGTCATGTGGTTCTTGAGATTTGCCCAGATGCCCTCGGTCGGGTTCAGTTCGGGCGCGTAGCTCGGGCGGTCGTCGACCGGCAGCACGGGCAGTTCCTGGCGGGCGACTGCGGTGACCACATGTGCGGCGTAGGCGCCGAGGGACAGCCCGGCGCGTTCGGCGGCGGCGCGTTCGCGCACTGCGCTGGCACATCCGGACGGCGCTCTGACCGTCCCGCCCGACGCGGCGGGTTGAGCCGCCAGGGCGCCTGGCCCGCGAGCCGTGTTGACCCGGCCTGGATCCGGGTAAGTAGAGATCTTTTGCTTGCCGGGCATCATCGTCCTTTGTGTCCGGCGAGACCCGAAACCGCGAAACGTGCGGTTTTACCTGTCTGAAACAGCAAGCCGTTGTCTGGGGCGGTCTCCTCCTCTTAGACTCCAAGTCACTTGCACTACATGCAACCTGGTTTTACTGTATGAAAGTGACTATCGATGGTGATCGTTATGTCGTCCGATCCGTCGTCCGAGCGCTGGACATCCTCCTAGTGCTGTCCACCCAGAAAGGCCCGGTCAGTTTGGCTGATTTGGCCAAGGCAACCGGCCTCAACTCGTCCACGGCCTTCCGGCTGCTGGAGTCGCTGCGCACGCGCGGGTTCGTCCGGCAGGCCGATGGCGGCAGCGGGTATCAGCTCGACAGCCGGGTCGTCGATCTGGGCACCGCCTTCCTGCGCAGCGTTTCGATCTGGGACTACGCACGCGACCTGGCCGACCAACTCGCCGAGAGCGTGTCCGAGACCGCCAATGTGGGAGTGCTCGACCAGGGGCAGGTTCTCTACATCGCGATCTCCCGAGGCCAGCGGGAGCTGGGGATCCAATCCCAGGCCGGAACGCGGCATCCCGCCTACTGCACCGCGCTCGGCAAGGTCTTCCTGGCCGACCTGCCCTGGGACGAGGCCGAGGCCATTCTCGACGCCGAGCCGATGGCCCGGCTGACTCCCACGACCATCGTTGACAAGGCCGCGATGCGGAAGGAACTGGAGACGATCCGGTCACGCGGCTACTCCGTCGACGACGAAGAGCGAAACGCGCACGTGGTCTGCATCGCCGCCCCCATCACCGACCACACCGGACAGGCCGTGGCCGCCGTGTCCATCTCGGGCCCCGCGTTCCGGATCCGCGAGCACGGCATCGAGGACTTGGCGCGGCGGCTCACCGAGCGGGCGGTGGAGACCTCGACGCGGATGGGCGGCGCGGCCGGAGGGGCGAAGCGAGGAGATGGGGACGTGAGATGACCATGGAGCACAGTCCCGTGCGGGCCGCGATCGGCGACGACCGTGATCCCGCGTCGTCGGCGGAAGGCCTTGCGTCGCCCTCCGGGGGGATCGAGGTCGCGGGCCTCTCGAAGACCTACCGGCGGGTCGTCGGCCGTGAGATCTCCCTGACGGCCGCACTCGCCGATGTGAGCTTCTCCGTCGCGCCGCAGGAGTTCGTCTCCGTGATCGGGCCCTCCGGCTGCGGCAAGAGCACGATCATGAAGATTCTCGCGGGCCTGCTCGATCCGACGAGCGGCTCGGTGAAGGTATCGGGCAGGCCGGTGGAGGGCCCCGGCATCGACCGGGGCTGTGTCTTCCAGTCGCCCGGGCTCATGCCCTGGAAGACGGTCGTCGACAACGTCGTGCTCGCCCTCGAGTTCGCCGGAGTGCCGAAGCGGGAACGTCGGCGGCGCGCGAAGGAGTACGTCGGCCTCGTCGGGCTCGACGGGTTCGAACGGCACCACCCCGGGGAGCTCTCGGGCGGGATGCAGCAGCGCGTCGGCATCGCCCGCGCGCTCGCGATCGAGCCGGTCGTCCTGCTCATGGACGAGCCGTTCGGCGCGCTCGACGCGCTCAGCCGCACGCGCATGCAGGACGAGTTGCTGCGTATCTGGGAGCAGACGAAGAAGACCGTCCTATTCATCACGCACTCGATCGAGGAGGCCGTCGTCCTCTCGGACCGCGTGCTCGTGATGGGCAACGGCGTCATCGCGGCCGACGTCCCGATCGACCTGCCGCGGCCCCGATCACGTCACACACTGCTGGCCGACCCCCGAACGCTCGAGCTCATGCGTGATCTTGAGCGGCTCATCGGGCATTCCGGCGACGACCGAGAGTCGGAGGCGTAGATGGCCATCGCGGTGGAACGCCACCAGATGTCCCGCAGGGCCGCGCTGCGCAGGAGACTCTTCTCCAAAGAGCGCGCGCTGCAGCTCGCGCTGGTCGTCGTCGTCCTCGGCGTCTGGCAGTACGTCGGCAAGAGGGAGGGCGACTTCATCCTCGCGCCGCCGACGTCGGTCGTTGGCAGCTTCGCCGACGTGCTGTCCGGCGGCAAGCTCTGGGAAGCCGTCAGCAGCACGGTGACCGGTATCGCGATCGGGTTCGTGCTCGCCGCCGTCATCGGGGTGGCGGTCGGGACCTTGATGGGCACGTCGCGTTCCGTCGCGACGGCGCTCAACCCCGTCGTCTCGGCCGGCTATGTCATCCCCGAGGCGGCGATGGTGCCGCTCCTGATCATCTGGTTCGGCCTCGACACGACACCGCGAATCATCTCGGTCGTCCTGTTCGCGGTGTTCGAGATCATCCTGAGCACGTACGCGGGCGTCAAGAACGTGGACGCCGTGCTGCCCCAGGTGGCCCGGTCGTTCGGCGCCAGCCGGGCCCAGGTCTTCCGCAAGGTGATCTGCATCGCGGCGCTGCCGTACATCTTCGCCGGTCTGCGGATGGGCGCCGCGCGCGCCGTCAAGGGCATGGTCGTCGCGGAGCTCCTGTTCGCGGCCACCGGTGTCGGCGGGGCGATCCAGGATGCCGCCAACGCCTACCAGACCGGCAAGGTCATGGTCTACGTGATCGTCATCACGCTGATCGGGGTCGGCTTCGCCGGCCTCATGCAACTCATCGAACGGATGTGGACGCGCTCATGGCACGGCGACAACACGGAACGCTAGTAAGGGAGAAGACGTGAGGAAGGCACTCGCGGTCATCACCGTGTCCATCGGCCTCCTAGCCGCAGGGTGTGGCTCCAGCGGCACGAGCGGCGGCGAATCGGCTAGCGCCCCAGCCGCCAAGCAGATGCGCGTCGGGTACGCGTCGGCGCTCGACCCGAACGACGTCGCCGACCAGCTCGGCCTGGAGATGGCGGGCGCGAAGGTGACGACGCTGACCGACGACAGCACGGTCGTCGCGGGCCTCATGCGCGACAGCCTGGACGTCGGCAACGTCGACTTCGACGCCGCGATCAAGGCGAAGTCCAGCGGCGTGCCGATCAAGATCATCTATGTGGCGCAGATGAAGCCGGAGTACGACCTGGTCGCGCGCCCGGAGATCACCTCGCTCGACCAGCTCGCCGGCAAGCGCGTCGGCTACCACGCGCCAGGCAGCCAGACCGACATCTTTGTCCACAGCCTCCTCAAGGAGAAGATCCCCGCGCAGTACGACAAGGTGAAGTTCCTCGCGCTCGAGGAGTCCTCGCGCCGCGCCCAGGCGCTGGCGTCCAACAAGCTCGACGCCGCCGTCCTTGAGGCGATCAATTTCGCCGCGCTCAAACAGCAGGGCGACTACCACGAGCTCGGCACCTGGGCCGATCTGACCGGCGACGCGTCGCAGGCCCGGGGCACCGCGTGGATCACCACGGACCAGAAGTACGCCTCGGACAAGACAGCCCTGACCACGCTGGTGACGAGCCTGCAGAAGGGCTACGACAAGACCTACGCCGACAAGAACGCCTGGCTCGCGGCCGCGAAGAAGGCAGTGCCCGAAGTCGACCAGAGCCTCCTGCCGGCCGTGTACGACACCTACACCCGCGAGGGGATGTATCCGAAGGCCGGCGAGCCGCCGATCACCCCGGAGTCGTTCAAGACGACCGAGAAGTTCTTCCGCGACCTCGGCGGCTGGAAGGACGAGCAGAGCGACGCGATCGTCGCCTTCGACCTCGTCAAAGCCGGCGCGGGCAGCACCCAGTGAGCCACCCCACCACCACGGGAACGCGGGACGCCGACGGCGTGCGCGGCGACTGGGGGATGGTGGCGACCAGCCACCCCCTCGCGGCCGCCGCCGGGGCAGAAATGCTTGAGGCCGGTGGGAGCGCGGCGGACGCCGCCGTCGCCGCGGCGGCCGTGCTGTGCGTCGTGGACCCGCGCTCGACCAGCGTCGGCGGCGACGCGTTCGCGCTCGTCTGGCAGGCGGGGGAGAGCGGTCCCGTCGGCCTGGCAGGAGCCGGACCATCCCCGGCGGCCATGACGGCGGACGCGGTCAATGAGGCGGGCCACGACCGCATGCCCCGGCTCGGGCCGTGGACCGTCACGGTCCCCGGCGCGGTCTCGCTCTGGGAGCGGCTGCTGGAGCGGTACGGACGGCTCGGCCTCGAACGCGTCCTGCGGCCCGCGATCGAGCTGGCCGAGCAGGGCTTCGACGTCGCGCCGATCATCGCGGGGGAGTGGCAGGAATCCCAGGACCGCCTGCGGGGCGACAAGGCCGCGAGCGCCCTGTTCCTCCCCGGCGGGCGCCCGCCGCGCGCGGGCGACAAGCTGGCGAACCCGGAGCTCGGGGCCGTCCTGCGCACGCTGTCCTCCGGCGGCGCCCGCGCGTTCTACCAGGGCGAACTCGCCGATCGCATCGGCGCGGCCGTCGAGGCGGCCGGTGGCCCGCTACGCGCCACCGACCTCGCCGCGTGGCAGGGCGCCACCTGGGTCGAGCCGCTCCGGCGCCCCTACCGCGACGTCGACGTGTACGAGATGCCGCCGCCCGGCCAGGGCATCGTGGTCCTTGAGACGCTCGGGATCTTCGAGGGCGTCGAGGCGTCCGGGCCCGTCGAGAGCGAGCACGCCGCGATCGAGGCGCTGAAGCTCGCCTTCGCGGACGCCGCCGCGCACGTCGCCGATCCCGACGTCGCCGACGTCCCGGTGGGGCGTCTGCTCTCCGACGGGTTCCTCGCCGAGCGCCGGGCCAAGATCGACCCGGCGGCGGCCCGTGGGCCCGTGGCGACGGGCAGCGACACGGTATACGTCGCGGTCGTCGACGGCGACGGCATGGGATGCTCGCTCATCCAGAGCCTGTACGAGGGGTTCGGGTCCGGCATCGCCGTCCCCGGCACCGGGTTGCTCCTGCAGAACCGCGGCTCGAACTTCTCGACGGAGTCCGGGCACCCCAACCGCGTCGCGGGCGGTAAGCGTCCGTACCACACGATCATTCCCGCCATGCTCGGGCGCGGCGACGCCCTGCTGGGCTGTCTTGGGGTCGTGGGCGGGTTCATGCAGCCCCAGGGCCAGACGCAGATCATCCGGCGTCTGCTCGACGACGGGATGGGCTTGCAGGCGGCGATCGACGCGCCCCGCGCGCGGTACTGGAACGGGCGGCGGGTCGCGGTCGAGAAGGACTTCGACCCCGAGATCCGCCGCGGCCTCCAGGAACGCGGTCACGAGATCGAGCCCCTCGGCCGTTTCGCGGGAGGCGGCGCGCAGGCCGTGCTGGTCGGGGACGGCGGGCTCGTCGGCGCGTCCGACCCCCGCAAGGACGGATGCGCCCTGGCGCCGGGTCATGACCATTCGGACGGGAGGCACTAGGTGGACCTGGGAATCAAGGGCAGAAGCGCTCTCGTCGTCGGCGGAGGCGGCGGGCTCGGCGGAGCCATCGCCCGTACGCTCGCCGCGGAGGGCGCCCGGGTCGCCGTGGCGGCCCTGCACGAGGACAGCGCCGAGGCGGTCGCGAGCGAGATCCGCGGCGACGGCGGCGACGCCTTCGGGTTCGCCCTCGACACCGGCGACCTCACGTCGTTCGAGGACCGGCTGAGCACCGTCCGCGAGCGCCACGGCGACGTCGAGATCCTCGTCAACCTCACCGGCGGCCCGCCGCCGACACCCGCTGCCGGCGTCGACCCCGCGATCTGGAGCGAGCACTTCCGCGCGATGGTGCTCGGCGTCATCCACCTCACCGACCTGGTGCTGCCGTCGATGCGCTCGCGTCGCTGGGGCCGTGTCATCACGAGCACGTCGTCGGGCGTCGTCGCCCCGATCCCGAACCTCGGCCTGTCCAACACGCTGCGCGCGTCACTGGTCGGCTGGTCGAAGACCCTCGCGGGCGAGGTCGGCCCGGACGGCGTGACCGTCAACGTCGTGCTGCCCGGCCGGATCGCCACACGGCGGATCACCCGGCTCGACGAGGCGCGCGCGGAGCGGGAGGGCACGACCGCCGAGCAGGTCGCGGCGGCCAGCACCGCGAGCATCCCGCTGCGCCGCTACGGCGCTCCCGAGGAGTACGGCACCGCCGTCGCTTTCCTCGCGAGCACCGCCGCTTCATACATCACCGGCGCGACGCTACGCGTCGACGGCGGACTGATCCCATCAATCTGAGAGACCACGGAAACCGATGACCATACACCTGGAACCGACCGTCGCCGAGCAGATTCGGCAGCGCTACCTGCAGGTCGACACGTCGAACGTCGCGGACGTCCTCGACGAGCTCGATCTGCCCGACCAAGGACTGGCGCCGGCGTTCGCGCCGTACCCGTCCGGCGCGGGCAAGCTCGCGGGCTGGGCGCATCCGATCCTCGGGGAGATGCGCGAGTATCCCCTGGGCGACCGCGACCCGGACAAGATGAAGGCCTGCGCGGAGCTCACCCCCGGCTCCGTCTCGGTCTGGGCTGGCCCCGGCGAGGGCGTGTGCTTTTTCGGCGAGCTCATCGCCATCGGGATGAAGGAGCGCGGCAGCGTCGGCGCTCTGGTCGACGGCGGCGTGCGCGACGTCGCCTGGATCGGGCAGCTCGGCTATCCCGTGTACGCGCGCTATCGCACGCCGGTCCAGTCGATCGGACGCTGGAAGGTCGTCGACAGCGGAGTGCCGGTGACGATGCCCGGAGCGACGACCGCGACCGTCGAGGTCCGCCCCGGCGACTTCATCCTCGCCGACGAGGACGGCGCGATCGCGATCCCCGCGGCGGCCGTCGAGCACGTGCTCAAGCGCGCGGAGGAGCTCGGCGGCGTCGAGGTCGAGATCCGCCGCGAACTCGGGGCAGGGCTCACGCTCGCCAACGCCCTCGCGAAGTTCGGCCACGTCTGACAGACCGTTGAAAGACCAGCAAGGAGACCCATGAAGCCCCCGTTCGACATCGACGAGCTCACAGCCCGGGCGGACCGTGCCCGCGCCCTGCTGGAGCGCGACAACCTCGACGCCCTGATCGTCACCGGCGACTTCAGCGCCGGGATGAACTACTACTACCTCAGCGGCCACCAGCCGCGGGACTACCAGCTCAACTACTCGCGCCCGCACGTGATGGTGCTGCCGCGGGAGGGCGAGCCGTTCCTCTGGCTGTACGGGATCAACGAGGCCAACGCCCGCATGCAATCGTGGGTCAAGGACATCGTCGCGTACGCGCCGCCGTTCAACGGCGTGGACCTCGCGCACGCGCTCGCCGAGCGTGGACTCGACCGGGGAAGGATCGGCGCCGAGATGGGCGTCGACCAGCGCCTGTTCATGCCGCTCGCGGAATGGCGCGCCATGGAGGCCGCGACCCCGCGCGCGGAGTTCGTCGACGCGAGCAAACTGCTGTGGGACATGCGGATGATCAAGAGCGAGGCCGAGGTCGCGTACATCCGCGAGTGCGACCGGATCAACGGCGAAGGGCTCGCGAACGCGTTCGGCGCGCTCAAGGCCGGCGACTCGGAGGTCGACGTCGCCCGCGAGGTCGGTCTCGCGCTGATCCGGGGCGGCGCGAACCGCCCGCCGTACGCCCAGGCGCTCATCGTCTCCGAGGCCAAGGCGAAGGCGCTCGGGCACACCTCGCGCATGCTCGGGCCGCTCCCCGACCAGCTTCTCAACCCCGGCGAGCTGCTGTTCGTCGACTCCGGCGTGACGCTCGCGGGCTATTGGGGCGAGTTCAACCGGATGGCGGTCGTCGGCGAGCCGAGCGCCGACCAGGTGCTCCGCCACGATCACATTCGCGAGATCATCCGACGCTCGATCGAGGAGGCGCTCAAGCCCGGCGAGACGTTCCGCCGCGTCATCGAGCAGATGGTGGGCTTCTACCACGACCTGGGCTACACCGACGAGAAGATCCTCAACTACCTCGGACCTCCCTACATGCACCTCTGCCACGGAATCGGCCTGGCGTCGAGCGAGCCGCCGTTCGTGCGCCTCGACAGCGAGGACGTCCTCCTCCCCGGCATGGTGCTCTCCTGCGAGGCCTACCTGCCGCACAACGGCATGACATACGGTTCCGAGGAGGACGTCGTCATCACCGAGACCGGTTGCGAGATGCTGTCGGAAGCCGACCCCGGCCTCTACGTCATCCCCGCATGAGCGACCTGCCGCAGACCCGCGTGCTCGGGATGTCGGACGTCCGGCGTCTGCTGACCGTCGAGGACTCGATCGAGGTGCAGCGCCAGGCGTTCCTGGCGCTGGCTCACGGCCACGTGACCGCCGCGCCGAACGCGTGGCTGCGGCTCCCCGGCGATCAGCGCGGCTGGCTGAAGCTCCTCGCCGCGCACGACAAGACATCGGGCGGGCTCGGTGTCAAGGTGCTCGCGCGATTTCCCCGCAACCCCCCGGGCCGTAACCTCGGCTCGCTGCTGCTGCTGTTCGACGACGAGACCGGCACGCCCCTCGCGGTCATGGACTCCGTGTACATCACCGCGGTGCGGACGGCGGCGGGCGCGGCGCTCGCCACGCAGGCGCTCGCGCGCCCGGAGTCGCGGTCGGTCGCGATGATCGGCACGGGCGCGCTGGCGTGGTACTCGCTGCTCGCCCACCGGCATCTCCTGCCGGCGCTCGGCGAGATGACGGTGTACTCGCGCTCCGCGGAGCGGCGCGAGGCGTTCGCCGAGCGCGCGGCCGCGGAGACCGGCGTCGAGGCGCGCGCGGTCGGCACCGTCGCCGAGGCGGTCGCGGGAGCCGACATCGTCATCACGGCGACGAACTCGCCCGTGCCCGTGCTGCTGCGGGAGCATCTCGAGCCGGGCCAGCACGTCGGCGCGATCGGAATCCGTACGGAGATGTCGCCGGACGCCGTCGCGATGTGCCGCGTAATCGGCGACGGCCGCGAGGAGACGCTCCAGGACGGGAAGTTCTCGGTCGCGCTCGCCGCCGGGGCCGTGCGTGCGGAGGATCTCGGGCCCGGCCTCGGTGACGTCCTCGACAGTGGTCCCGGGCGCCGGGACACGGCCGAGATCACCATGTTCGACTCCTCGGGCGTGGCGATCCAGGACATCGCGTGCGCGGTGTACGTCTGGCGCGCAGCACGGGAGGAGGACGCCGGCACGATCGTCGACCTCGGCGCGAAGGACGTGCTCGCGCTGTAGCCAGGACGACTCTCACGGATCACGGCGGAGGCCACCACGATCAGCGTGTGATCGGCAGCATGTCCCGCGACCTCGGCGACGGGCCGAGGGATGTCACCGCCTGTGCGGCGTGCCGACCCGGCACGCCGTACGGCGCGGTGGCTTTCCTCAGTCTGCCAGGCGTTGAGGAAACGTAGATTCCTCAACGGCTTACAAGGTTCGAGGAGAGGGAAGGGCAGCACATGTTGCGAGGACCGGCCACCGTCAACTTCTGGGCCGACGACCTGGAGGCGCCAAGAGGTGGTACGTCGAACTGCTGGGCGTCGAGCCGTACTTCGAGCGCCCGGCAACGGGCAGCGGCGGGCTCGCGCGATGGTGTTTCCGATCGCGTCCAGCATCGCGGTGCCTCCGCGGGGCTCCATCACGACCTCGGGCACGTCGGCGACGTCGACGTTCGCGAAGACGAGCTCGCCGATGTGGTCGAACTGATACAGCGACACGGTGGTGCGGCCTTCCACCATGCGCTGCTCGTCCACGAAGGCGCGCACGCCCTCCTCGGTCTGCGCCTTGATTTCCCTCAGATCCTCGGCACCACCCCGCTCCTTCCCCCGCTCATCGATCCGAACGACCACTCCTGCGGCACCGTCCGCCCGCACGGCGTGGACGAGCCGGCGCACCCCGAGCCCGGCTACTACGCGATCGGGATGAACAGCTACGGCCGCGCCTCCCCGTTCCAGCCGGCGGCGCTGGGCGAACTTCCGCCGGCGCCGAGCACTTCCCGTCAGGTGAGAACACGCCTTCGTGCCGGCTCAACTCCTTGGTTGGCGCTCCCCCCTGCTCACGCCAGGAGCTCGCGGACACGGGGGATGACCTTCGTGGCGTAGAGCTCGATGTTGGTCATGAGTTGTTCATGGGAGAGTCCTCCCATGCCGTATTTCAGGTCGAAGCGGTTCGCACCGAGAAGCCGGAGATTCGACGCGATCTTCTGCGCGACGGTTTCCGGTGACCCGGCGTAGAGCGCCCCGTGTGGTCCGACCTCGCGGCGGAAGGAGTCGTTGGTCGGGACGGCGAATCCGCGCGTCTCGCAGCGATGCCTCCAAGGAAGTAGAAATTCTCGTGCTGCGGCATGAGGTGGCGGTGCTGCGTCGCCAGGTCGCTCATCCGCGGCCGGATTGGGCCGATCGGGCGATCCTGGCCGCGCTCACACGACGCCTCCCGCGCTGGCTTCGTGCGCATCGGATCGTGACGCCGGGCAATCTGCTGACCTGGCACCGCAGGCTGGTCAAGCGGCACTGAACGTGCCCGCGCAACGCCGGCCGTCCGCCCGTCCCTGAGGAGGTGCGTGACTTGGTCGTACGGTTGGCCGAGGAGAATCCCCGGTGGGGCTATCGGAGGATTCAGGGTGAGCTGATCGGCTTGGGGGCATCGGGCGGGGGAGGGCACGATCCGCCGGATCCTGGCGGCGGCCAGACTCGGCCCGGCGGCTCCTACGCCGCAACACGCCCCAGCAACTGACGATCGCTCACCAAGCCGCGGCCAGAGCGATCCCTCCCTGGCCGGCCTCTCCCGCCGCCATTCCCCTCCATTGGAGACATCGGCTCCTGATCTTGCAGACCGCCAACCACCGCACCAGCAGCCCAACCGACCAGGACGACTACATGCACGCAGCGATCTACCCAGATGCCATCACCCTTGCCGCAGCGATACTCCATGCCCCAAACTCACGCGCGACCAAGCAAGATCTATTGGCGGAATCCCCCTACCCCTCCCTCTACTGCCAGCCCTGAACCCGAACCAGTTCGCCAGTCAAGATTCCTCACCGCAGGTCAGGACACGCACCTCAAGGACGACCCCCTGACACGGGACAGTCATGGGCGAGTTTTGGCACCGCACGCGGAGCGTGCCGGGTCGAAACTCGCGGCCCCGCACGCACGTCTACATCCCGATATCGCTCGTGCGCCAAGGCGCAAACTCCCCTTGGGGCTTTCAGGAGGTGGATCAGACGGCGCGAACGTCTGATCCGCGCGGAGAAGCCTCAGGCTCCCGTCTGCGCGTGACGAGCCGGGCGGCGAGCAGTCCCAGCACGACAATGCAGGTTAAATCGAACCAGATGCTCAGCGGCGACAGATCTCCGCGGATTGCCGCGTTGGGCAGAATGAGGGCGAGAAACGTGGTCTTGCCGACCACGGCTGCCAGGGCGGCCGCGAGGCGCACCGGCGGGTGGAACGCGGCCCACACGATGGCGGCCCCGAGCAGAAGCTGCAGCATGCCCCGGTGCTGCAGCAGGGCCTGCGTCATTGGAGCGGGGTCGGACACGCCGTAGTTCCAGTCGAGGATGCCGACGTTCACGAGGGCGACGACGGGCAGTGTGGTAATCGTGCCGATCAAGGTGAGGGCGACACGCAGGGCGGTCTCGCCACGGGAAGACAGCGTCATGAGAGCTCCTTTTAGCGCACCATCCGTCAGCTTAGCTGACGATTTTTCGTCAGTCTAGCTGACGATTATCGCCGGGCTCAAGGGCTCTACATTGGACGGCATGAGCACGCGCGGTGCAGCAGAGCGGATCTCCATGGCCACCGGCTACATGCTGGCGCGCCTCGGCGACTTCGCGCGGCAGCGCATCGAGGTCGAGGTCGGCGGCTGGGGCCTTACCGGCAAGGAACTGCGCGTGCTGGCCTATGCGCACGACGCTGCCATGTCGCAGCGCGACCTGACCGCGCTGGCCCGCATGGATCGCACCACCATGACGGAGGTCATCAACACGCTGGAGCGGTTGGGGTATGTGCGCCGCGTCCGCAACACCGCCGACCGCCGCAAATATCTGGTCACGGTCACCGAGGACGGCGCACGCGTGGTGGAGGAGGTGCTAGCGCATATGGCGAAAGTGGAGGCCGACTTCCTCGGCGCGCTGACGCCCGTCGAGCGCTCGCTGCTGAACGACATGGTCGCCCGCCTGTTCATCGCCCACGACCCTGATTGTGCGTAATCAGGGTCGTGCGTACCACGCAGGTTCAGATGGGCTGGGCCTGACGAGGCCTAACGGCACCGCTGCTCCGCAAGGCGGTGGGGCTCGCCTTCTAATCCGACGGTCGCAGGTTCGAATCCTGCAGGGCGCGCTTCTCCACCTGCGGAAACTCGCGCCACGGTCGCGCTCGGCGGCGGTATGGGGCAAATATGAGGCAAAGCTGAGTCACACGTTGAGCTCCCGCTTGAGCTTGGACGCTGTTCTCAGCACCAGCCCCGCCGTCTCCTGGGCGGCTTTGTGGGCCACCTCAGGCAGCACCGAGACGTAGGTGTCGGCGGTCAGCACGATGCTGGCATGGCCCAGCATGGCCTGCCCCACCTTCAGATCGGTGTGCGCGGCCAGCGCGAGGGTGGCGGCGCCGTGCCGCAGGTCGTGCAGCCGGATCGGCGGTTGTCCGGAGGCCGCCACCAGCCGGCGGAACCGGCCGGTGAGGTAGTCCGGCCGCAGCGGCGCACCCGTCCCGGTGGTGAACACGTATCCCGAGTCCTGCCAGCGTATGCCCGCTGCCGCGCTCAGCTCCTCCTGCCGCTGGCGGTGCCGGGTCAGCACCCGTACGGTCTCCGCGTCCAGGGCCACCACCCGGTAGCCCGCGGCGCTCTTCGGCGGGCCGACCACGACCTGACCGTCGGCGTGCACCCGCTGCAGCCAGAACACGAGCCGCAAACCCGCAGGTCAATCTGCTCGCCGAGTTCCCGGCACCCACAGGTGAGCCGGGAGCGTTCGCTCGACCACCCACCTGCGGGAGATGACGTTGAAGCCCCGCTGGTCAGCTGACTTACGCACGATCTCGATCGTGGTGCGCAGCCTGTCCCTGGCTCCGCTCTGAACCTGACCCCACCTTCATCACAGGCGGGCCAGGGCGGCGCGGTAGATGTCTACGGCCTCCTCGATGCGCGGGATCTCGCAGTACTCGTCGGTGACATGCGCCTGGTCGGGCTCGCCGGGACCACAGATCACGGCGGGCACCCCGCCGCAGGCGCTGGCCAGGATCGAAGCGTCGGTGAAGTAGCTGGCGGCCGGGCCGTCGCCTGGTGCGTGCGCTCCCGCCGAGAGCAGGGTCTGGACGAACGGATCCTCCTGCTCGGTCCAGAGCGCCGGGAGGTCGGTCAGCACCTCCAGCGTGGTCTCGCCGCCGAGCGCCTTCCGCAGCCTGTCGCGCAGCACGGCGTGGTCCTGCCCGGCGACTGTGCGCAGGTCGAGCGTTGCCTGAGCAAGGTCGGGCACGGAGTTCACGTTGATCCCACCGTGCGCGGTGCCGACGTTCGTGGTGGGCGCGCCGAGCCGGGGGTGCTTGGGGACTCCATGGTCGAAGCGCTCGGCGGCGGAGATCGCGCGGGCCAGCTTGTAGATGGCGTTGTCCCCCAAGTGGGGCATCGAGCCGTGGGCCGTTCGGCCGTGCGCGGTCACCTTCAGCCAGAGCGCGCCCTTGTGCCCGAGCAGTGCCCGGTTCGCGGTCGGCTCGGCCACGAGCAGCCCCCGCGATGGGCCCACCAGCCCCCGGGCGGCCATGTCGATCGCGCCCTCGCAGCCGGACTCCTCCCCAACGGTCAGGACGAGTTCGAGCGCGACGCGGCGTCCCTGCCCGCGGCCGTGCTCCTCGGCGGCGACCACCAGGGCGGCCAACCCCGCCTTCATGTCGCTTGTCCCCCGCCCGTACAGGCGGTCGCCGTCCACCTCCGCGCTGTGCGGCTCGCGCGTCCACGACTGGGCACCCAGTGGCACGGTGTCGAGATGGCCGGTCAGGGTGACGGGCAGCCCCGATCCCCATCGGGCGACCAGCCCGGCGCGTCCTGGCGCGTACTCGTGCTCGCGCACCTCGAAGCCCGCGGCCTCCAGACGGCGGGCGAGCGGGGTGGCCACCGCGGCTTCGTTGCCGCCCACCGAGTCGATCCTGACCAGTTCGCGTGTGAGCTTCACTGCCTCGTTCACGACTCTCACTCCTCCGTACGCCTGCTGGTCTCGCGCACCACGAGCCGAGGGGCGATCGCGATGCGCTGCACCGGCCGCCGCTCGCCCAGCCGTACCTGCTCCAGCACGCGCACGGCCTCGGTCGCCATCTCGTCCACCGGCTGGGCCACGGTGGTGAGCGGCGGGTCGCACATCGCGGCGTGTCCCACGTCGTCGATGCCCACCACCGCCACCTCCTGCGGGACCCGCACGCCTCCGAGGCGGAGCGCCCGGAGCAAGCCGATCGCGATCTCGTCGTTTCCGCAGACCACCGCGTCGGGCATGCGGTCGCCGCCGAGCAGCAGCCGTCCCGCCTGCATACCCCACTCGTGGGTGAACTCGCCGAGCAGCGGCGCGACGGTCTCCAGACCGGCGCGGTCCACGGCGAGTTGGAAGCCGGACAGCCGCAGCCTGGCGGAGGAGTTCATCAGGCGGCTGCCGATGAAGGCGACCGTCCTGGCACCTCCGGCCGCCACATGCTCGACAGCCTGGGCTAGGGCCGCGTCGTCGTCCAGCCCCACCCAGTCGGTGCCGCCCGCCTCGATGTACCGGTCAACCTGCACGAGAGGTGCGCGGCCGGCGGCGCTCAGCACGGCGGGCGCGCTGGCCTCGATGTCGCACGGGCTGATGATCAGACCGTCGACGCGGCGGCTGAGCAGCGTCTCCAGTCTGCGAGCCTCGATCAGCGGGTCGTACTGGGACGAGCACAGCAGCAGGTCACGCCCGTTCTCCTGGAGACGGCGCTCCAGGGCCTCGACCATCGTGGTGAAGAACGGATTCCCGATGCCGGGAACGACCATGCCGATCGTCCCCGTGGTCTGGTCCCGCAGCGCCTTGGCCACCGCGTTCGGCTGGTAGCCCAGGTCGGTGGCGGCGCGGTTCACCCGCTCGGCCACGTCCGGGGTCACCTTGCGGCGGCCCGACAGCGCCCGGGAGGCCGAGGCCACCGACACACCGGCGGCCCTGGCCACGTCATGGATGGTCACCCTCATGGGGCAATCGTTTTCCTTCGTTAAGGCGGGTGATGACCCGGCGAGCCCAGGTGGGGGTGAACTCCTCACCAGTCCATTGGCGCTGATGATAGACCCCAAGCCCGACGAAGCTCATCTTGACGGCCATTTCCGCATTTCGCTAGCCTCGGCAGGGTTGGTAATCGATTACCCCCTTTCCTCGACACCAGCGCCCCTGAAAGGCTGACCCATGGCGCGATCGTTTCGACTCACCCGTATGACCGCCGCGACGGCGATCCTCGCCACCGGCCTCCTTGCCGCCGCCTGTGGCGGCAACGACACCTCCGCCGGGGCCGCAGGCGGCGGGGACAGACCGCAGGTCGGCCTGGTACAGATCAACCAGCAGGCGATCTTCTTCAACGAGATGAACGCGGGTGCCCAACAGGCGGCCAAAGAGGCGAACGTCGATCTGACGATCTTCAACGCCAATGACGACTCGGCCAAGCAGAACGAGGCCATCGACAACTTCGTCCAGCAGCAGTTCGACGCGGTCATCGTGGTCTCCATCGATGTCGAGGGCATCAAGCCCGCGCTGAAAATCGCCAAGGACGCGGGGCTGAAGGTCGTGACGGTCGACGCCATCGTGGACTCCCCGGCGGTCGACACCCAGGTGGGCGTGGACAACGCCGCGGCCGCCAAGCAGGCCGGCACGTTCGTCAACGACTGGGCGAAGACGCAGAAGCTCGCCGCCCCCAAGATCGGCGTGGTCGGCGCGCTCAACTCCTTCATCCAGAACATCCGCAAGGACGAGTTCAACACGGTCGTCCAGGGCTCGGGCGCCAAGATCGTGCAGACCGTGGACGGGCAGAACAAGCAGGAGGCCGCGCTGAGCGCGGCGGAGAACCTGCTCACCTCGCGCTCGGACATGAACGTCGTCTACGCCACCGGTGAGCCCGCCCTGCTCGGCGCGGTGGCCGCGGTGAAGTCGCAGAACGCAGCCGACCGGATCAAGGTCTTCGGATGGGACCTCACCAAGGAGGCCGTCAGCGGCATCGACGAGGGCTTCGTCGCGGGCGTGGTCCAGCAGGACCCGAAGACCGAGGGCTACGAGGCGGTCAAGGAGGCCAAGGCACTCATCGGCGGTGCGCAGGCCAAGAAGAAGATCGACGTCCCAGTGACGATCGTCACTAAGGAGAACGTCGACAAGTACCGGGCGACATTCCGATGACCGACAGGGTCGTCATGCGTGACATCCGCAAGCGATACGGGATGGTCGACGCCCTGCGGGGTGTGACGCTGCGGGTCGGCTCGGGCGAGGTGGTCGGGCTGGTGGGCGACAACGCCGCGGGCAAGTCCACGCTGATGAAGGTGCTGGCGGGCGCGGTCGTGCCGGACTCCGGCGAGATCGTCTTCGACGGCGGCCCCGTCGCCTTCACCAGCCCGCGCGACGCGCGGGAGCTGGGCGTCGAGATGGTCTACCAGGACCTCGCGCTCTGCGACGATATCGACGTGGCGGGCAACCTCTTCCTCGGCCGTGAACCGCGCCGGGCCGGCGGTCTGCTGCTCGACCTGCCGAAGATGCACCTGGACGCGCGCACGCACCTGGATGCGCTCAACATCCGCATCCCGCTCACCGACATCCCGGTCGGCGGGTTGTCCGGAGGGCAGCGCCAGGCCGTGGCCATCGCGCGGGCGGTGACCTTCGGCCCCAAGCTGCTCATCCTGGACGAGCCCACGGCCGCGCTGGCCGTCGCGGAGGTGGAGACGGTCCTGGAGCTGATCAGGACCGTCTCCTCCCAGGGCGTGTCGGTGATCCTCATCACCCACCGTCTGCAGGACCTGTTCGAGGTCTGCGACCGGCTGTGCGTGATGTACGAGGGAACCCTGCGCGCCGACCTGGACGCCAGGACGACCAGCCTGCAGCAGCTGGTGTCCGAGATAGTCGCGCACGACGGGCAGGGCAGGGCCGGCGACACGACGGGAGCGCGAGCATGACCGCCACCAGCCAGCGGGTCGTGACCACCAGGTCCGCCCGCGCGGGCGCGCACATCGGCAGGCACGGGCAGACGATCGCGATCGCGGTTATGCTCGTGGTCCTGTTGGTGTTCTTCGCCCTGTCCGCCGACCGGTTCGCCACCGCGGGCAACATGCTCAACCTGATGCGGCAGATCGCCCCGACGCTCATCGTGGCCGTCGCCATGACGTTCGTCATCAGCACCTCGGGCATCGACCTGTCGGTCGGCTCGACGGTCGCGTTGTCCGGGTCCCTGTTGGCCATCGTGCTGAAACAGGGCTGGGATCCCACCCTCGCCCTCATCGCGGTGCTCGCGCTCGGCGCGGCCGTCGGGTTCGTCAACGGGTGGTTCTCGGCGTACCACGGCATCCCGCCGTTCATCGTCACGCTCGCGATGCTGTCGATCATGCGGGGCACCGCGCTGCGCGCCACCGAGGGCTACTCCACCCCGATCGACTCCGAGCTGTGGATCGTCCAGCTCGGCCAGGGCCGGATCGCCGGGGTTCCGATTCCGGCCATCCTCGCGGTGCTCATCGCGCTTGCCGGGTGGGTCGTGCTCACCCGTACGCCGTTCGGCCGCTACGTCATCGGCCTGGGCTCCAACGGCGAGTCGCTCCGCAGGACCGGGGTGAACATCCGGAAAGTCGGGCTGGCCGTGTACGTCCTGACCGGCGTGGCGGCGGCGCTGGCCGGGGTGCTGATCGCGACCCGGCTCAGCTCGGGCTCCTCCAACGCGGGTAGCGGGTTCGAGTTGGAGGTCATCACGGCGGTCGTGCTCGGCGGCACCAGCCTGTTCGGCGGCCGGGGCAGCATGCTGGGCACCATCTTCGGCGCGCTCACCCTCGGGGTCATCGCCAATGGCCTGGTCCTGCTGCACATCTCGCCGTTCTACGTGCAGATCGTGCAGGGCGCCATCCTGCTGCTGGCCATCTTCGCCAACAGCAAGGTGTGGACCAGATTCGGCGCGGTACGCAAATGAGTGTCATGACGGTCCTCGGCCCGGTGCCCGCCGCCGAGCTGGGGATCACCCTGTGCCACGAGCATCTGCGCAACGATGGCGCGACAGCGTGGCACCCGGCGGAGGCGGGCGACGCGGAAGGCGACCTGATCGCCTCCGCGCCGGTGCGGCCGGAGTTCCTCGGCAGGCTGCGCCACGACCCCTACCTGTCGCGGGACAACGTCTCCCTGGACGACACCGCCACCGCCATCGAGGAGGTGGCCAGGTTCGCGGCGCGCGGTGGTCGCACCCTGCTTGAGGTGACCCCGGACGGCATCGGACGCGCTCCCGCCGAGCTGGCGCGCATCGCCCGCGCCACCGGGCTCAACATCGTCATGGGCTGCGGGTTCTACCTGGAGCGCACCCATCCCGCCCGGATCGGCGGGATGAGCCTCGAGGGTATCGCCGAGGAGATCGAGCGGGACGTCGCCGAGGGCGTGGCGGGCGTACGCGCGGGGGTGATCGGCGAGATCGGCGTCTCCATGGCCTTCACCCCCGCCGAGGAGAAGGTCCTGAGGGCCGCCGCGCGGGCGCAGTCCCGCACCGGCGTGCCGCTGTCGGTGCACCTGCCCGGCTGGGTACGGCACGGGCACCAAGTGCTCGACGTCATCGGCGAGGAGGGCGGGCTACTCGCTGCCACCGTGCTGTCACACCTCAACCCCAGCGGCGCCGACAGGGACCACCAGGTCTCGCTCGCCACGCGGGGCGCCTATCTGGGCTACGACATGTGCGGCATGGACTACCTGTATCCGGGTGAGGGCCAGTCGCCGTGCGACGAGGAGAACGCCGCCGCCGTCGCCTGGCTCACCCGCGCCGGCCTGGGCCACCGGGTGCTGCTCTCCCAGGACGTCTTCCTCAAGACCATGCTGGTGCGCTACGGCGGCAACGGCTACGCCCACATCCTCACCCACTTCGTCCCGCGCCTGCACCGCCACGGGCTCACAGCGGAAGACACCACGCGGATGCTGGTGGACAACCCTCGCCGACTCTTCGTGGCCGCCCAGCGGTAGCGCAGGACTTCCCATCACATTCGACGAGCAAGGAGATGCTGCAATGACGCACGTGCTGGTTGCCGGTGAGACGTGGGTGAGTGAGTCGACCCACTACAAGGGCTTCGACTCGTTCACCACGACCACGTACCACACCGGTTTCGAGCCGCTGCGGGACGTCCTGGTGGCCGACGGCGTGGAGGTCGACCACCTTCCCGCGCACGACGTGCCCAGGTTGTTCCCCGGCACGCCCGGCGAGCTGGCGGCGTACGACGTCGTGGTGCTGTCGGACATCGGCGCCAACAGCATCCTGCTGCACCCGGACACCTGGCTGGAGAGCAAGAAGTCGGTCAACCGGCTCGACCTGCTGGCGGACTGGGTCCAGCATGGCGGCGGCCTGGCCATGGCGGGCGGGTACCTGAGCTTCCAGGGGATCGAGGCCAAGGCGGCGTTCAGCGGCACCGCCGTGGAGCGGGTGCTGCCCGCGGTGATCTCCCGCTACGACGACCGGGTGGAGGTCCCGCAAGGCCTCCCGGGCGTGGTGGCCGATGCCGCGCACCCCATCGTGGCCGGGCTGCCCGCACGCTGGCCCGACCTGCTCGGATACAACCGGTTCAGCCTTCCAGACGACGCCCGGCTGCTGGCCGCCGTCGGCGAGGACCCGCTGCTGGCCGTGCGGGAGGTCGGGGCGGGACGCACGCTCGCCTGGGCGTCCGACATCGCCCCACACTGGTGCCCGGAGGAGTTCACCATGTGGGACGGCTACTCCGCGATCTTCACCCGCGCGGTCCGCTGGCTGGCGAAGGAGATCTGACATGCCGATTCCGGTGATCCTCGACTGCGACCCGGGACACGACGACGCGATGGCCATCCTGCTCGCGGTGGCCAATCCGGCGATCGAGTTGCGCGCGGTCACCGCCGTCGCGGGCAACCAGACCGTGGGGAAGACCGCGCTCAACGCGCGGCGGATGCTGAGCCTGGCCGGGGCGTATCAGGTGCCGGTCGCGGCGGGGTGCGACCGGCCGCTGTCCGGCGCGCTGGAGATCGGCGACTACGTGCACGGAGAGAGCGGCCTGGACGGCCCCGCGTTCGGCGAACCCGCCGTGCCGCTGGACCCCCGGCACGGCGTGGACCTCATGCACGACACGCTCACCGCCGCCGCCGAGCCGGTGACGATCGTCGCGATCGGACCGCTGACCAATGTCGCCACGCTGCTGCGCCGCTATCCCGGCGCCAGTGACCAGATCCGCGAGATCGTCATCATGGGCGGCTCCACCGAACGGGGCAACCACACCCCCTACGCCGAGTTCAATATCTACGCCGACCCCGAAGCCGCCGCCGAGGTACTCGGCAGCGGCGTGCCGACCACCTGGGTCGGGCTGAACGTCAGCCACCAGGCGCTGGTCACCACTGACGTGCTCGATGGCATCTCGGCGCTCGGCACCCCGCTGGCCGACCTGTGCGTGGAGTTGCTCACCTTCTTCGGCACCAGTTACCAGCGGACCTGGGGCTTCGAGGCGCCGCCGCTGCACGACCCGATCACGGTCGCGTACCTGATCGACCCCGCCGTCCTCGGCCACGTCCGGGTGGGCCTGCGTGTCGAGCTGGACGGCGCGCACACGCGCGGCGCGACCGTGGCGGACCTGCACCGGCGCATGGATTGGGAGCCGAACGCGAACGTCGGTCTCACCCTCGACCGCGACCGGTTCTGGAACCTGATGATCGGCGCCATCGACACCCTGGGGTCGCGCCAAGGAGGGCACCGGTAACCTCACACGCCCTGCTCTCCAGGCGAAGGTCGTCCGTCCACGCGAGGGGATCGCATGCCGGCGATCCGCCTCGCGGCGTATCGGCCTCGTGTCTACTTCGCGATCAGCAGGTATTCGCCACGGGGGATGAGCTCGCCGATCACCGGAAAGCCCGGGATCTCGCCCGCGACGAGCAGGCCGCCCGAGGTCTGCGCGTCGGCGAGGAGAAGCAGCTCGTTCTCTGAGAGGTCGCCGAAGTCGCTATGGGGGGCGATCCAGTCGAGGTTCCGGCGGGATCCGCCGCTGATGTATCCGTCGCGGATGGCCTCTCGGGCTCCCTCCAAATAGGGCACGGCGGCGCTGTCGATGACGGCGGAGACGCCGCTCGCCCTGGCCACCTTGTAGAGATGGCCGAGAAGGCCGAAACCTGTGACGTCGGTGGCACACCGTACCCCCGCGGCGAGCGCCATCCGGGAGGCGTCGCGGTTGAGCGTCGTCATCGCGGCGACCGCTTCGGGAAAGACCTCCCCGGTGGCCTTGTGCCGCGTGTTCAGCACGCCGATGCCGAGGGGTTTGGTCAAGGTGAGGGGGATGCCGGGCCTGCCCGCGTCCACGCGCAGCAGGTGGCCGGGATCGGCGAGGCCGGTGACGGCCAGCCCGTATTTGGGATGGGGGTCGTCGATGCTGTGGCCCCCCGCCAGATGGCAGCCCGCCGCCTGCGCCATCGCGGATCCGCCGCGCAGCACCTCGCGAGCGATCTCCAGGGGCAGGACGTCGCGGGGCCAGCCGAGCAGGTTCAGGGCCATGACGGGTTCGCCGCCGACGGCGTAGACGTCGGAGAGCGCGTTGGCGGCGGCGATCCGGCCGAAGTCGTACGGATCGTCGACGACAGGAGTGAAGAAATCCGTCGTCGCGACGATGGCCCGGCTGTCGCCGTCCACATGGAGCACCGCGGAGTCGTCGCCGTGATCGATGCCCAGCAGTAACCGGCCGATCGACGGGGCCGAGGCCGGTGAGAGTCCCGCGACGAGATCCTCCAGCTCGCCCGGCGGGATCTTGCAGCTGCAGCCGCCTCCGGTGCTGTACTGCGTGAGCCTGATGTTGTTCATGGGACTATGATCCACTCTGGAGGCGTTTAGGTGTCTGGTGGCCCTCCTGGTCTTCAAAACCAGTGGCGCCGAGTATCTCGGCGCGGCGGGTTCGATTCCCGTCCGCCTCCGCTGATCACCGAGTTCCGGGGATGGTCACGAGTGGATCGACGAAGTTCTGTGCCGAGGACCGATGTCATGCTGGCCGATCTCCGGCTGGCCGCCGCGCAGCAGACACTCGGCCGTCACCTGGTCAAGACCGCGGTGGCGAACGCCCAGCAACGGGTCCGCGAGGGCCTCGCCGACCCCGGCGGCGCCGTGGACGCCGCGCTCGCCCTCCTCCCGGCGACCGCCGGCGGCCTCCGGCAGGTCGTCAACGCCACCGGTGTGCTCGTGCACACCAACCTGGGCCGCGCCCCGCTCTCGCCGGCCGCCGTCGCGGCGGTCACCGCGGCCAGCGGCTACACCGACGTCGAGTTCGACCTCGCCGACGGCCGCCGCGCCCGCCGCGGCCGTACGGTTCTGGCCGCGCTGGCGCAGGCCGTGCCGGAGGCGGGGGCCGTGCACGTGGTCAACAACAACGCGGCCGCACTCGTGCTCGCCGCCACGGTGCTCGCGCGGGGCAAGGAGATCGTCATCAGCCGGGGCGAGCTGGTGGAGATCGGCGACGGATTCCGCGTGCCCGAGCTGCTGGAGTCCACCGGTTGCCGGCTCCGCGAGGTCGGCACCACCAACAGGACCGCCCTGCGTGACTACCAGAACGCCTGTGGCCCGGAGACCGGCTTCATCCTCAAGGTGCACCCGTCCAACTACCGGATCGAGGGATTCACCTCCGAGGTCTCCATAAAGGAGCTCGCCACGATCGGGCCGCCCGTGGTGGCCGACATCGGCTCGGGCCTGCTGCGCCCGGAACCGCTGCTGCCCGGTGAACCGGACGCGGCCGGCGCGCTGCTCCAGGGAGCGGCGCTGGTCACCGCCAGCGGCGACAAGCTGCTCGGCGGCCCGCAGGCGGGCCTCCTGCTCGGCGACGCCGACCTCGTGGAACGGCTGCGCCGCCATCCACTCGCCCGCGCGCTGCGGGTGGACAAGCTCACCCTGGCCGCGCTGGAAGCGACCCTGCGTGGCCCGCGGCCGCCGGTGTACCGCTCGCTCCACGCGAGCGTCGCCGAGCTGAGGGAACGCGCCGAACGCCTCGCGCGCCGGCTCGGCGGCCGCGCGGAGGCGGTTGCGACCGTCGCCAGGGTCGGTGGCGGGGGCGCGCCAGGAGTCGAACTGCCCAGTGCGGGAATCGCCGTGGAGGAGAAGCTGGCCGCGCGGCTGCGTTCCTACGATCCTCCGGTGATCGGCCGGGTGACCGATGGATGGCTGGTGCTCGACTTGCGCGCGGTGGAGCCCGGTCAGGACGAGATCATCGCCGCCGCGGTGGAGCACGTGTGCAGGTGATCGCCACGGCCGGGCATGTGGACCACGGCAAGTCGACGCTGGTCCGGGCGCTGACCGGGATGGAGCCCGACCGCTGGGCCGAGGAACGCCGCCGCGGCATGACCATCGATCTCGGGTTCGCCTGGACCACGCTCCGATCGGGTGAACGGATCGCGTTCGTCGACGTCCCCGGGCACGAGCGGTTCGTCACCAACATGCTGGCCGGAGTGGGGTCGTGTCCGGCGGTGATGTTCGTCGTCGCCGCCGACGAAGGCTGGCAGGCCCAGTCGGCCGAGCACCTGGCCGCGCTGGAGGTCCTGGGCGTACGGCACGGCCTCGTGGTCATCACCCGGGCCGACCTCGCGAACCCGGAGCGTGCCCTGAAGGAGGCCCGTGGTCACCTGGAAGGGACCGGCCTGGCGGGGATCGGCGGCGTCGTCGTCAGCGGGCGGACCCGGCAGGGACTGCCCGAGCTGGAAGACGCCCTGGCCAGGCTCGCCGCCACTCTCCCCGAGCCGGACACCGGGGGCGCCGTCCGGTTGTGGATCGACCGGGTCTTCACCGTCACAGGGGCAGGCACCATCGTCACCGGAACGCTGACCAGGGGGACTCTCCGCGTCGGCGACGAGCTGGACGCGGGCGGGCAGCGGATCAGGGTCCGCGCCCTCCAGACACTCGGCGAGAAGGCGGAGCAGGTCTCCGCGACCGCCCGCGTCGCCGTCAACCTCCGCGGCGTCGGCCGTGACGACCTGTCCCGCGGCATGGCGCTGGTGACACCGGATGCCTGGATGCCCACCCAGGTCATCGACGTACGGCTGGATTCCGGCATGAACCACCGGGGGGACGCCGTCCTCCACATCGGATCGGCCGCCGTTCCCGTCAGGTTACGCGTCCTGGGCGCCGACACCGTCAGGCTCACCCTCAGCCACTCCCTGCCGCTCAGGACCGGCGACCGGGGCCTGCTCCGCGACCCCGGCAGGCGGGAGATCGTCGCCGGACTCCGCGTGCTGGACGTGCGTCCCGTGGCACTGCGGCGCCGGGGTGCCGCGGCCGCCAGGGCGGTCGCGCTCGGCGAGGTGGACCTGCCCGACTCCGCGGCCCTGCTGCGCTGGCACGGCCTGCTGACGGGAGGTGAGCTCACCGCAATGGGATGCCCGCCCGGCGGTTCGCCCGTGGCCGGCGACTGGTACGCCGATCCCGGGCACTGGTCGTCGCTGGGACGCCGTCTCACCGACCACGTCGCGCGACGGCCGCCGCTCGATCCTGGCATCACCGTGGATGCCGCCGCCCAGCTCCTCGGCCTGCCCGATCGGCGACTCGCCGAGGCGCTCGTCGTACCGCCTCTGGTGATCGATGCCGGGCGGATCCTCCCCGCTGGCGGGTCGCTGCCTCCCGCGATCGCCAAGGCGGTCGCGGAGCTGACCGCCGACCTCACCGAGCATCCCTTCAACGCCCCCACCGCCGAGCGTCTGGACGAACTCGGCCTGACAGGCAAAGCATTGGCGGCCGCGCTCCGCTCGGGAGTGGTGACGTCGATCGGGAAGAACGTCGTCCTGCTGCCCGACGCGCTGGACAGGGCGGCGGACACGCTGTCGCGGCTTCCGTCACCGTTCACCGTCAGCGATGCGCGGGCCGCCCTGGCCACCAGCCGCCGCGTCGCGCTACCTCTCCTGGAGTGCCTCGATGCCCGTGGAATCACCCGGCGGACCGACAACGACCTGCGAGTATGCCGCCCCCGCGACTGAAGTCGACCGGCTGCTCGCACGGACGCTCGCGGGGCTCCACCGCCTGCATCCCGCCGAGGCCTGGGCCGCCGTGCGCCGCGGTGGGATGATCGCGGACACCCGTCCCGAGTCTCAGCGCCGGGCCGCGGGGGAGATACCCGGGGCCGTCGTCATCGAGCGCAACCATCTGGAATGGCGGCTCGACCCCACGTGCGAGTTCCGCATTCCCGAAGCCACGTCCCACGACATCCACTGGATCGTGATCTGTGCCGAGGGGTACTCGTCCTCGCTGGCCGCGGCGGTGCTGCGGGAGCTCGGGCTGTACAACGCCACCGATGTCATCGGCGGGTTCGACGCGTGGGTGGAGGCCGGTCTGCCGACACTCCGCCCTGCTCGGCCCACGGCGCCGCGCGGCCCGGGAGAAGGCGCTGAAGGCGGACGCCGTGGACCTGTCGGCCGCGGGTGAGAGGCCATTTGAACCCGTGAGCTGCTTCCTCGCGATGGTGGCGAGCCGTCGCTGATCGGCGCCCACGATCCAGCCCGGCGTAACGGCTACCTCCGTAACGCGCAGGAGGTTCCGATCACGTCGGCCGCCGGATCGGCTCCGTCAGACGCCGGTCAATGCCGGGCCGGCCGCTCGCGTGCGGGGGCCGCCGTCCGGTCGGCCTCGTTTGGCGCGGGCGTCGGTTCATGGGCGCGGCTAAGGCTCAACGCAAATAAAATTTCAGCTCCGCCGCCCTCAACCTTTCACGCCCGAGATCGGTTTACCTCAGTGAAAGTATTCGTGAGGTGAGAGGCGCCCGTGAGAGATCCTGAGGGGTTCCACGAGTTCGTGGTCGCCCGAGGCACGGCACTGTCGCGGACGGCGTTCCTGCTGACCGGCGACCACCACACGGCCGCGGACCTGCTGCAGGAGGCACTGGCCAAGACCGCCGTACGCTGGCAGAGGGTCTCGGCAGGCGGCAACCCCGAGGCGTATGTCCGCACCGTCATGCTGAATCAACTCCGAACCTGGCGTAGGCCACGGCGCCTGAGGTTCTTCGCCGCGGCCGAAGTGCCCGAGCAGGCCATGGCCGACGGCTCTGCCGAGAGCGACCGGAGGCTCATGCTCGCCCGGGCGCTCGCCGTACTGACACCCCGGCAGCGAGCAGTGCTCTACCTGCGCTTTTACGAGGACCTCCCGCAGGATCAGATCGCCGCGCGGCTGGGTTGCTCGCTCGGCACGGTCAAACGGCACATCCACGACGCGCTCGGGAGATTGCGCAAGAGCGCACCCGATCTGCTCGGGGCCGTCGAGGAGGCGCGCCCGTGAACGCCGGACCACAGAAGGGCCGTTCCCATGGAGAGCAAGGAAACGAAGATGCTGCGCGCCGCCTACCGCGAGCTGGAGCTGGAGGCGCGCGACTACGCCGACCCGGCGACGGTCGCCGCCACGGTCCGCCGTCGCAGGGCTCGGCGCGCGACGGTGACCGCGGTTCTCGCCATGGTGACGGTGGCGGGAGTGGTCGGTTACGGTCCGTGGAGATCGTCCCAGGCCGGCCCGGTCACCGCGGTCATGACCTCTGCGACGGCCGAGGCCGCGCCCGGTACGGCGGGGCCGCTCACCGTGAGGCCGCCGGCGAGTGCGTCCCCGCTCCCCGAGGGCACTGCCGGAGCCTCCGGCCTGCTCGTCTACACGAGCTGCACGTACGGGTGCCCGACCTATCTGGTGCTCGCCGACGGCCGTCAGCGTCTGCTGGGCGAGCAGACCGTGTTCCCGCCGGGCAACATCACCCTCTCGCCTGACGGCCGCTGGCTCGGCCTGCCCATTGGGGCCGGATACGAACTGCGCGACCTGATCGGCGACGCCGTCCATGTGATCGACGCGCCACCGAAGAGCGCACCGGGCGCGGTCTACAGCCCGTGGGCCTGGTCGGCCGATGGACGCCGCCTCGTACTCGGCCACCACACCAGCGGCGACGTGGGAGCCTATGCCCAAGTGGATCCGGCCGACGGCACCGTCACAGCGCTCCGCCTTCCCTCTGGATCCGAGCCGCTCGGCATGCTGGCCTCAGGAGAACCGCTGCTGTTCGACGAGAGCCGATATGGCAAGCGGTCCGCCGTGATCGAGCTGACCGTGGGGAGAACCGGACGACGGATCACGCTGGACGCCGGCTCGACCCCGCTCGTCACCGCGAACGGCGGTCCGGCGATCCAGGTACGCGGGGAGCGCGTCTACGCCGTGGCACCGGATCTCACGGTCGTCATCGCGTTCGACCTCGACGGCAGGGAGCTGTACCGCCTGCCGCTGAGCCCCGGCGAGACGCCCCTCGCGCCCATCGGCGACGGCTTCGGCGTACTGACGGAATCGGCTCTGGAACTGCGGACGGATACGGGCACGCGAACGCTGTACGACCTGCCGAAGGACGTACAGATGGTGCTGCCTGGCCAGGCCCGGCACTGAAGAGTCTCCGATGACGACCTCCCGGCGGTGGGTACGGCGTGACCGTGCGGGCGCACTCAACCTTGAATCACCAGCAGAATCAATCCCCCCAGAAGCACCACAGCGGCTCTGGACCAGCTTCGCGCGGAGACCCGCTCGGCGGCGCCGAAGCACAGGCAGACCGACTGGTCGCCGGTGGCCAGCTGGTAGGTCTGCACGACGGTGAAGGCCGTGCCCAGGGCGGTCGCCACGATGCCGACCACCAGGTGGGACGCGGGCGAGAGCGCCAGCGCGACGGCGAGCGCCTCCACGACCAGGATCGCGAAGGCGCCCGCCCAGGGCAGCGCCAGACTTCGGCGGAACGCGGTGAAGTGCCGTGCCTTGCCCAGTACGGCGAGAGCGAGCATGACGGCCAGGCCGTACCGGACGAGGAGCACAATCACCGAAGGACCACCAGGATGAACAGCAGGGGAGCCGACGCGAGCACGAACGCGAGCTTCAGCTTCGGAAGGGTGAAGTTGAAGGCCTTGTCCGCCGTCATCTTGTCCCGGGCGAGCAGGAAGGTGAGCAGCATCAGAGCCCTGCCCAGCGCGAACCCGGCACCGGCCAGGAGCGCATCCGACCACGAGCCGAGCAGGAGAAGGCTGATTGCCATCATGTGCGGCAGACCGGTCGGCGAGTAGGTACGCATACCGGTGCCCATTTCCGCACCGAACTGTACTGAGCCCCAGAAAGGCGTCATCGCCACAAACTGTGGCACCAGCCGGGCGTTCTGCAGGAGCGGGAACTTCAGCACGTCGAATTCCCGCAGGATGAACACCACTACGGCCAGCCCGGCCAGGATCTGGCAGACGAGTTCGGGCAGCGGAGAGCGGACCACCGAACCGACGATCATGAAAGCGAACGCCGTCGGGAACGCCCCGAGAAAGAGGCCGACGATGAAACCGGCCGCATCAGAACCCCGCCGGACCGACGAGGACAGCACCCAGGCGCTGTTAAGGCTTCAAACCGAGCCGGACAGGGAGAACCCCGCCACGAGCGCGGCCGCGAGCCAGACGAAGCCGCCGGGGCCGTACCAGAGGGCGGCGATCTCGGCCACCACGATGGCCGTCAGCCCTGGGACGAGCAGGCGAGTGGCTGTGGACATCGGTTAGATCGCGGTCCTGCAGATGGAGAACCGGGTGATGTTGGTATTGGTGCCGCCGCAGTCGTAATACATGTAGTAGCCATCGGAACATTTGCGCCTGGTGCCCGAGGTCCAGCGCCAGGCGTTCCTCCCGGCGCACGAGCTCGCGTACGGCTGCCATTGGTAGCGGTTGCAACCGCTCCAGTGGGAGAGATCGGTCTTGTGCCAGCTGCCCGCGCAGTTGCCGCTGTAGATGGCGGAACTGGGAACGCAGATCGAGCTGGAGTTGAAGAAGCCGTGACAGCCGTCTGTCCATTCGGTCAGCGCCTCAGCGGACTTCGACTTCGACCATGGGAGCAGGTCCAGCGCGCCCAGCCCTCCGGCGATGGTCACGCCCGCGATGGTGCCGAACAGCCTGCGGCGGCTCCAGCGGCTGTCCTTCGGGGCGACCTGAGTGGGTTCTGCGTTTTCCGGCATCTCGTTGGCGCTGGGGATCCGGCTCAAGATGTCTGTCACAGCGAGACTTCCTTTCTGGCGATCGCGCGTCGGGCGATGTCGGCCACGACGTCTCCCGACCCGGCGGGAGTGGTGTAGACGATTACGCCCTGCTCGTCGACGACGAGCAGCGCCGGCGTGAACGGGACGCTGATCGAGCGCCAGATCTCGGGATCTTTGATGAGCTGGACGCTCTCGGGGAGCTTCTTGTCAAAGGCGGGATCGTCGGAGACGACGGTGAAGCTCACGCTGTCGGGCAGGTCGGGGGCCAGTTTGGCGATGGCCGCCACCACCTCCTCGCAGACGGGACAACGGCGATTGATCTTGGCAACGATCGTGGTGACGCCCGGCCGGCCGATGGACAGGCTCTCCTGGGCCAACTTCACACCCACGCCGCTGTAGGCAGCCAGCTCCAGCTCCTTGACCCGGCGATACAGCCCGGCTCCGGCGGCCAGCAGCAAGGCGAACAGGACGAAGAGGATGATGACAGCGGCGGTGATCGGTTCCACCTGTCATGCTCCCCAGGTGACGCTTTTGACCTTGGTCAGGAAGTCGGCCCCGGTCGCCATCGCGTCGGTCCCGGCCAGCGGCGCCACGCCCGGCTGACCCTTGCGCGGGACGTCGCACGGGTCGAGCGTGACCACCGCGGTCTCGGTGACCAGCATGAGCGATTCGTGCTTCGGCCCTTCGACGCTGCTCACCCGCCACACCTCGCCGGCCGGGGTGCTCATTCCCCGCCAGCTCGGCACCTGAGCGAAGGCCAGGTTCTTCGGTTCGACCTGCAGGTTTCCCACCCCTGCCACGGGCAGGAAGTACGTCGCCCGCTGGAGGTTGAAGCGCCTGCCGGGAGCGGCGGTCATGCCTTCGGGCGTGTCGGTCCATTGAACCCTGGCGAGCGTCTTGATGAAGTCGTTGGCCTCCCATTCGGGCTCGTAGAACATGCCGTGCACCATGTGCCACGGCCCGACCCAGGCCACCCACCTGCCATCGGGAATGTCGCCGCAGGCGTAGATGATGACTTCCCCGCCGTTGTAGGCGAAGCGTTCCCGCTCGGTGCCGCGGATCGAGTTGACCCCGGAGGCCAGCGAGGTCTTGGGCGCCAGCTCCAGCGCCCAGACGTCAGAGGTGTTCTCCTTGCCGCCGTATCGCGGGGTGTAGCGGACGTGTCCGGTCCAGGAGTGCAATTCCTCGGCAGTCACGCCTTCCAGGTCGAGAGTGACTAAAGAATTGTCTACCGCACGGACAGTTGAATGTTGTCCCATTTTCGTCCTTTCCAGACAAAACGATCACGTTCAAGCTGGCAGGGTCGATCTTGAAAGTCAACGCTGGATTTTCCTTGATCGCATTCCTATGATGGTCAGGCTTGCAGGGAGAAGCGCAGGGGACCTTCAGAAGCCCCCGGGGTTTTCGATCGTGATCGGCCAGGGATGGTGGGCGCTGCCTGGTGATGCCACGTCGCATGACAGGAGGGCGGCGATGCTGATGAATCAGCAGGCCCGTAACCTGCTGAGAGATCGGGTGCGGTCCGCTTATCGGTAATGGTGGTGCGGCACCCCTTACGTCGGCTCACCCCGGTCACGCGCATCAGCCGGCCCACCCGCTTGCGGCCCACCCGATCCCCATCGAGGTCGCGCAAATCGGCGTGGATACGCGGCGCGCCGTAGATCTCATCCGAGGCCTGGTGATGCCGCTGGATCTTCTGGGTCAGCGTCGCACCGGGCCCGGGCCGGCCGGGAGCCGGTCGAATCGCCGGACTGGCCGCGAGAGGGAGCGACGTTCTCCCGCCGCCTCCAGCTCCTTCAGGGCGGCGATCAGCGCCAGCCGTACGCTCTCCTTCTCCACGAAGACGCTGGCCGGGCCGGGCGGCGGTTCGAGCCATGCAGACGATCGCATGCCGTCCACGAGCTCACGACGGCGGGGTGCCGGCGATCGGCCTGTGGTCAAGGAGAGTGATATAGGTCACATTCGGCCGCCGATGTCACATCTGAGGCGCCGGATCACTCTCAGCCGTGTAAGCCCCGGCGTGGGAAAGCATGGAGAAGCTCATAACCCAGGCGTCGCGAGTTATTGACGCTCTACTTTGACAGCGCCTAAATTGACGCCGACAGATGATGATCATCTCTCGACCTTGCCGAATTCATTGATAATTCTCTGGTAATTGAACAAGCCTCTGTTCACATGATGACGGGGTCGGCTCTTCGTGTCCCAGGTCATTTGTGTCTGCTGTCAACGGCATGCGTGGAGTGCGGCGATATCGGTACGAGAATTAGGGCTACGCGAAAGGCGGGCGCTAGGTGTTGCGCTACAGGTCTGCGCGCCGATGGCTTCTCCTTCGGGCTCGGCAGTCCGTGCAGGAGTTCTCGCCACAAGGCTTTCGAAAAGCAATGGGGAGACGGGCAAAGGCCTGCGCCGCTGGTTACGCGTCGCCCTGGTGCCGTTGCTCGCCTTGTGCACCGCGGGCCTGAGCGCCGCGTCCCCGGCCGAGGCGAGCGGCACCGAGGTAGCCTCCTCGATCCCTGAGGGGCAGCAGCAGGTCCTCTTCAAGTCGGGCACCGGTGGCTACGGGTGCTACCGGATCCCCACACTGGTGCACACGAAGGACGGCTCCCTCCTGGCCTTCGCCGAGGGACGCAAAGCGCCGTCCTGTGGAGATCGTGGCGACTTCGACCTCGTCGTACGCCGATCCACCAATGACGGTCGCACGTGGAGTCCGATCAGGGTCGTTCCCAGCGGTGACGTCGCACCCAGAGCCTACGGTGCCGGCCCGGTGCCTGCCGGGATGCAGGCCGGCTCGCCGGTCGGGCGCACCAACTCGGCGGCGGTGGCGGACCTGACGTCCGGCACCATCTACCTGTTGTCCACCTCGAATCCGGTGAACAACAGCTACCCCAGAATCCCGTGGGTGCAGGAGAGCCGCGACTACGGGCTCACCTGGAGCCGGCCCACGAAGCTGGAGGTGACATTGACCTCGGGCGCCATCGGCTCGAACTGGTTCGCGACCGGACCCGGCCACGGCATCCAGCTCACGGGCGGAGCGCATCACGATCGACTCGTCGTGGGCGCCCACCAGAAGACACAAGACGGAGACTACGCCGGCTACCTCTACATGGATCCCCAAGCCGACGGTTCCGCGGTCTGGCACGGCGCACAACGCGGCGAATGTCAGGCTCCTGGCCGACGACACCGTGCTGGGCCGGACCGCCTTCGGGGACGACAAGTGGCACCAGGTCACTCTCGTGCGCTCGGGTGAATCGCTGACCCTCTATCTGGATGCCGTCCAGAAGGGCACGACGACGCTGGGCGCCGGTGCCCTGATCACCACCGACACGTTCGCCGTCCAGGGGTTCCGCCTGGGAAGTAAGCCGGATGGCACTCAGCCGCTGAAGGGCTCACTCGACGAGGTCCGGGTGTTCCAGCAGGCGCTCAGTGCCACCGTCGTGGGCTCGCTGCAGAGCGGCACCGTGCCTGCCGGAGCGACCCCGGTGCTCTGGCTACCGTTCGACGTGATCACCAGTGAGAGCTACGGGCGCATGTGAGCCGCCGCCGGAAGGGCGTATCGAACGTCGCGATGTCCGTGGCCTGGGCGACGGAGGCCCGGTGGTCAGATCACGACGGGCATTTACTTTCCGGATAAATCAGAACTCTGAAGGAATTTTTGATCAGTATGACAAAAGGTCTGGACCTGAGTCGTGGCCAGGGTGAGAATCCGAACATCAACCAAAGATCATGGAGCTGCCTGGGCCCTTCCTGGCTCCACGCGGACCCCTGCTCGACATGCGAGGTCCGATGCGGGTATTAAGTGGGCTGGTCATGGCAGCGGTAGTGCTCGCCACCTCGGCGACAACGTCCGGCGGGGCCGAACCGTCAGCGTCATCGGCCGCGAGCGCGGGCCCCGCGGCGGCACGGCCGTCTGCCGGGACGGGACCCGAGGAGGTCGCGCTGGCCGTGGCCAGGCGCACGGGCCGGCCGGTCGAGGTCGAGTCGATGCGCAGCGAGACGCGCCAGGTCTTCGCGCAGCCCGGCGGCACCCTCACCATGGAACAGCATGTACGCCCGGTCCGCGTGCGCCAGGCCGGCCGCTGGGTGCCGGTGGACACCACGCTCCGCCTGCGCCCCGACGGCGCGGTCGAGCCCGTCGCCACGGCGGCCGGCCTGACGTTCTCCGGCGGCGGCGGAGCCCCGCTGGCCCGCCTGTCGCGCGGCGGCAAGTCCCTGGAGATCGGCTGGCCGGGCACGCTGCCCAAGCCCACCCTGAACGGTGACACCGCCACCTACCCCGAGGTCATGCCCAGCGTGGACCTCCAGGTCACCGCGGACGTGGACGGCTTCTCCCACGTCCTGGTGGTCAAGTCGCGAGTCGCCGGGGCCAAGCTGACCGAACTGGCGTACCCGCTGTCCGTCAGCGGCCTGTCGCTGAAGTCGGACCAGGCGGGCAATCTGGAGGCCGTCGACGCGAACGGCGGCACCATCTTCATCGCGCCCGCCCCCATGATGTGGGACTCCGAGGGGATCACGAGTCCGCAGGCGCTCAAGGAAGGCCGCTCCCCGGAGGTCAGGCAGTCCATGATGGGCGTGACGCTGGCGGGCAGGCAGATGCGGCTCCGGCCGGACAAGAAGATGATGGCGGACCCGAAGACCCGCTACCCCGTCTATCTGGACCCGTACTTCTCCGCCGCGCGCGGTGCGTGGACGTCGGTCTGGCGCAACTGGCCCAGCTCCAACTACCTCAACGCCAGCGACGTCGCCAGGGTCGGGAAGATCAGTAGTTCGCAGACCAACCGCTCGTTCTTCCAGATGAACACCGGTTCGGCCATCCACGGCAAGCAGATCATCAAGGGGACGCTGCGCACGTACGAGACGTGGTCGTACTCGTGCGGCGCCCGTGGGGTTGAAGCCTGGGCGACCAACACGATCAGCAAGAGCACCACCTGGAACAACCAGCCCACGTGGGTCAGGAAGCTGTCCACGGTGAACGTGGCCAAGGGCTGGGGCTCGGCCTGCCTGCCCGGCGGCGTCGAGTTCGACGTCACCTCGCAGGTCGTGGACGCCGCGGCCAAGAAGTGGGCCAACATCACCGTCGGCATCCGCGCCACCAGCGAGAGCGACGTGTACGCCTGGAAGAAGTTCAAGAACAACCCGAGCCTGGTCATCGAGTACAACTCCCTGCCCGCCGACCCGGTGGCCGCCGACGCGTGGTCGGACCCGGGCGGCCCCTGCGTCTCCGGCGACGGGCGGCCGGTCATCAGCACCGCCACGCCCAAGCTGTGGGCCAAGCTCAAGGACGTCGACAACTCGGTCAGGGGCCGGTTCGAGTGGTACCGGGCCGACGGGGTGAAGTCGGGCGAGTACCTCACCGCGGTGGGATCGACGGGCATCGCCTACTCCGCGACCATCCCGCTGAGCGTGTTCGCCGACGGCTCGCTGATCCGCTGGCGGGTGCGCGCGGAGGACGGCCAGGCCAACAGCGCGTGGAGCCCCTGGTGCGAGGCGACCGTGGACGCGACCGCCCCCGGCAGGGAGCCGGAGGTGTCCTCACCCGAGTACGCGGAGAACGCCTGGAGCGACGGCGTGGGCCTGGCGGGTTCGTTCGCGTTCGCCCCCAACGGGGTCACCGACGTCGTCACCTACCTCTACGGGCTGGACACCGCGCCCAAGGCGGAGGCCGCCTCCGGCACTGACGGCACGGCCGTGATCCGGCTCAGCCCGCGCCACGACGGCCCTAACGTGCTATCGGTGCGCAGCAGGGACCGCGCGGGGCAGATGGGCCCGATCCGCACGTACGTCTTCAACGTCAACGCGGGAAGCGTCGCGAAGGGCCACTGGGCGATGGACGACGGCCAGGGCACGGTGGCCGCCGACGCGGCCGGTGCCCACCCGGCGACGTTGTACGGTGCCACGTGGACGAGCGGCAGGACCGGTACGGCGCTGCGCCTGGCCAACGCCTACGCGCAGACCTCCGGCCCGGTGGTGGACACGTCGAAGAACTTCACCGTCACCGCCTGGGCCCGCCTGACCAGCACGAACGCCACCGCCACGGTCGTCACCCAGGAAGGCGCCAGGACCGGGGCCTTCTCCCTGCAATACTCCAAGACACACGACCGCTGGGCGCTGATGCGCACCGGCACCGACGCGGACGCCGCGACCTCCGTGGGCGCCCTGTCCGTGGCGGCACCGCGGCTGAACGAGTGGACCCACCTGACCGGCGTCTACGACTCGGCGGCGGGCCAGCTGTCGCTGTACGTCAACGGCCGCCTCGAGTCGTCGGTCGCCTGCACCCAGCCGTGGAACGCCACCGGACCCCTGACGATCGGCCGCGGAAAGGTCAACGGCGTCCCGGCGGAGGCCTGGCCCGGCGACATCGACGAGGTCCGCGCCTACGGCCGGGCCATGTTCGCCGACGAGGTCGCCGACCTGGTCAACAGCGCCGCCACGCTGGTCGGGCACTGGAGGCTGGATGAGGAGTCCGGCCTGTCGGCCGCCGACTCCTCGGGCCGGGCGACGGCCGCGACGCTGACCGGCGCCGCCTCGTGGACGGACGGCTGGCTGGACGGCGCGCTCGCGCTCGACGGGGTCACCGGCGCCGCCCAGACGGCCACGTCCGCCGTGAACACCAGGACGGGGTTCACCGTCGCCGCCTGGACCCAGCTCGACTACCTGCCCACCCGCGACACCGCCGCCGTGGCCCAGCCGGGGACCCGCGCCGCCGGGTTCCAGCTCGGCTACGACAAGGAACAGGGACGGTGGGCCCTGGGCATGGCCGCCGCCGACACCGACACCGCCGCCCTCGTACGCACCCGCTCCGACGCCGTTCCGGTTCCGCTGGAATGGACGCACCTGGCAGGCGTGTACGACCCACTGGCCGGAGAGCTCCGCGTCTACGTCAACGGCCGCCTGTCCACCACCACCGTCACCGGCCACCTGAGCACCTGGAACGCCACCGGCCCGCTGCAAGTGGGCCGCACCAAGACCGCGGGAGTCCTCACCGGCTACTGGCCGGGAACCGTGGACGACGTCCGCACGTACGACGGCGTGCTCAGCGCCGAACAGATCGCTCAACTAGCCGCACAGTAAGTCCCCGTCCAGCACCCCCTGGAGAAGGTTCATGGACCTGCCGAGTGAGTTAGAGCTGCCCGAATCCCGATGGAACGGCCTTCAACCAACACCCCGAGCGCCGGATCGCCCAGATTCCTCCTGGAATCGGTTCGAGGGAACCAAGCCCGAATCGCACTGGCCACGCAGGCTCGCGCCGATGATCGCGATCATCATGGCGATCCCCCTCACGTACGCCCTGCCCGCCTACGCGGCTCCTCGCTCGGCTCCGTCCGTGCAGAAGGAGGCGCCGGTCAAGGGCGGGAAGGTTCCCGTCCAGCCGCCGCTGGAGAATCCGGCCGCCAAACAGGCGTGGAAGGCACCGCCCGGCGTCACCTGGCCCAAACCCCAGAAGGCGGAGCTGGGCGGCTCCGCCACCACCCTGGCGGCTGGCTTCCCCGTGAAGCTGGCGGCGGGGACGGCGAAGGCGGCGCAGACCTCGGACCCGGTCAGCGTCGAGCTGCTCAGCACCGACCTGCTCGGCCTGGCCATGCGGGTCAAGCCGGGCCAGGGGGTGGCGACCGCGGCGGCCAAGACCTCCAAGTCCCGTCTGGAGATCGACTACTCCGGCTTCCGGTACGCCTACGGCGGCGACTACGGAACCCGCCTGCGCGTGGTCAAGCTGGAGGAGTGTGCGCTCACCGGCGCGGCCGGCTGCCCCGCGCCGCAGCCGGTCAAGAGCGAGAACAACGCGAAGAACGGCACGGTGACCGCCGAGGTCGAGACGGACGGCCTGTACGCGCTCACCGCGGCCGCGTCCGGCCCGTCGGGCGATCACGCCGCCACGTCTCTGGCGGCTTCGGCCAAGTGGAGTGTGGGCCCTCAGTCCGGTGACTTCACCTGGGGCTACGAGCTCCGCACGCCTCCCGCGCTGGGCGGTGAGGAGCCTGGCGTGTCGCTGGGCTACTCCTCGCAGAGCGTGGACGGGCGCACCGCCTCCACCAACAACCAGCCGTCCTGGGCCGGTGAGGGCTTCGAGCTGAACCCCAGCGGCTACGTCGAGCGCCGCTACAAGTCCTGCATGATCGACGGCAAGAAGACCGGCGACCTGTGCTGGGACCAGGACAACGCCACTCTTTCCCTGGGTGACTCGGCCGTCGAGCTGATCAAGGACGCCACGAGCAAGCAGTGGCGGCCCAAGCGTGACGACGGCACCCGCATCGAATACCTCACCGGCGCCTCGAACGGCGACAACAACGGCGAGTACTGGCGCGTCACCACCGCCGACGGCACGCAGTTCACCTTCGGCCTGAACCGCCTGCCCGGCTGGGTCAGCGGCAAGCCGGAGACCAAGTCGGTGCAGACCGTGCCGGTGTTCGGCAACAACAGCGGCGAGCCCTGCTACTCCACCACCCCGGCCAACGCCTGGTGCCAGCAGGCCTACCGGTGGAACCTCGACTACGAGGTGGACACCCACGGCAACGCCACCACGTACTGGTACGAGCGCGAGACGAACTACTACGGCCGCAACATGAAGCCCGAGCTGGGCACCCCGTACGTGCGCGGCGGCTACCTCACTCGCATCGACTACGGCTATCTGAAGAACGAGCTGTTCACCAAGTCGCCGGCCTCCCGGGTCGTGTTCGACGTGGCCGAGCGCTGCCTGCCAGGCGGGACCATCACCTGCGCCGCCGACCAGCTCAAGAAGGAGACCGCCGCCTCCTGGCCCGACGTCCCCTTCGACCAGATCTGTGACTCCGGCGTGAAGTGCGTCGATCGCCTGTCCCCGACGTTCTTCACCCGCAAGCGCCTGACCAAGGTCACCACCCAGATCCTCAACACCGACACCGCCAAGTGCGCCGCGGCGCAGTACTGCGCGGTGGACTCCTGGGCGCTGACGCACCAGTTCCCCGCCTCGGGCGACGGCATGAGCCCGGCGCTGTGGCTGGCCTCGATCCAGCAGACCGGTCACGTGGGCGGCACGCTCTCACTGCCCCCGATCACGTTCACCGGCATCCAGCTGGCCAACCGGGTCGACGCCCTGGAGGGCCGCGCGCCGCTGGTCAAGTGGCGCGTCCAGGCGGTCAACAACGAGTCCGGCGGCGAGCTGCGGGTCAATTACTCGCCGGCCGACTGCAAGCCAGGCGACGTGCCGGCGCCCGACAAGAACACCAGGCGTTGCTTCCCGCAGCGCTGGGCCCCGCCGAACGAGGCCGAGGTCACCGACTGGTTCCACAAGTACCTGGTCACTCAGATGATCGAGGTCGACCGGGTCGCGGGCTCGCCGAACGTGGTCACCGACTACGAGTATCTCGACGGCGCCGGCTGGCGCTATGCCGAGAACATCCTGGTCAAGCCCGAGCACCGCACGTGGTCGGACTACCGCGGCTACGGCCGGGTACGCGTCCGCGAGGGCGACGGCCAGGACACCAAGCGCACGCTCACGGAGTTCCGGTACTTCAGCGGCATGCACGGCGACAAGCAGGCCGACGGCTCCAAGCGCGTCGCGCAGGTCACCGACACCGAGGGCGTCAAGCTGGACGACCTGGACCAGCTGGCCGGGTTCGAGCGGGAGGAGATCCTCTTCAACGGCGACGGCGGGGCGATCCTGACCGCGACCGCCGAGGAGCCGTGGTCGGTCAAGACCGCCGAGTCCACGCAGGGCGGCGTCACCAAGGCCGCGCACGTGGTCCAGCCCAAGTCCATGGTCACCCGCACCGCCCTGGCCGGCGGCACGTGGCGGCGTACCGGCGAGGACCGCTCGTACGACGCCAAGGGCCTGCTCCTGCAGGTCGACGAGAAGGGCGATCTGGCCAGCGCCGGCGATGACCGGTGCACCCGCTTGTCCTACGCCCGTAACGACACGGCGTGGATGCTCGACTACCCCAGCAGGATCCAGAAGGTCGCCGCCGGTTGCGGCACCGCCGTCTCCACGCTGGCCACCGGTGAAGTGATCTCCGACGAGAAGGCCCAGTACGACGGCCAGGCATATGGCTTGGCGCCGACCAAGGGCGACGTGACCACCGTCCAGGAGCTCGTCGCGGCGGACGGCTCGACGATCATCGGCAGCATCCGCACCTACGACGCCTACGGCCGTGAGCTCAGCGAGACGGACCCGGTCGGCACCAAGTCCGTCACCACCTACAGCCCGGCCGCGGGCGCCCCGGCGACGGAGACCACGGAGACCAACCAGCTCGGCCACGTCGAGCGCACCCTGCTCGAACCGGCCTGGGGCGAGCCCGTCGCCGAGATCGACGCGAACAACCGCCGTGTCGACCTCGAGTACGACCCGCTCGGCCGCCTGATCAAGGTCTGGCAGCCCGACCGCAGCAAGGCGGCCGCACAGTCGCCCAGCACCGAGTACGCCTACACGGTGCGCACCGACGGTCCCAGCATCGTGACCACCAAGACGCTGCGCGCCGACGGCGGCTACACCGCCAGCCACGAGCTGCACGACGGCCTGATGCGCGAGCGCCAGACCCAGGAGCCGGCGCCCCCGGACGATCAGGCGACCGATCCCGCGCTGCGTGACGGCCGGACGATCACCGACACCTTCTACAACTCGCAAGGCGAGCAGTTCAAGTCCAACACCGGCTACTTCGCCACCGGCACGCCGGCCACCAGCCTGCTCGCGGTGGCCGACACCGACGTGCCCAACCAGGTCGTGTCGCTCTTCGACGGCACAGGTGAGGTCAACGCCGAGATCCTCAAGGCGAAGGGCGTGGAGAAGTACCGGGTGTCCGCCACGCAGGACGGCGACCGGACCCACGTGACGCCGCCGCCGGGCGGCACGACGACCACCCGCATCGGCGACGCCGAGGACCGGCTCATCGAGCTGCGCCAGTACAAGGGGACCACCCCGACAGGCGAGTACGACTCCACGAAATACACCTACGATCAAGCCGACCGGTTATCCACGGTGACCGACCCGGCGGGCAACGTGTGGCGCCACCACTACGACCTGCGCGGCCGGGAGATCAAGACCGAGGACCCCGACAAGGGCGTCACCACGACGACGTACAACGACGCCGACGAGATCGTCACCACCACCGACGCGCGTGGCAAGACGCTGTGGTACGGCTACGACGCCCTGGGCCGCAAGACGCAGATGCGCGAGGGTTCTGCGACCGGCACGCTGCTGGCCGAGTGGAAGTACGACGCGCTGGCCAAGGGAGAGCTGAACGCCAGCATCCGCTACGTGGGCGGGCAGGCGTACAAGGCGGAGATCAACGCGATCGACTCCGACTATCGCGCCCTGCGCCAGACCGTCACCGTTCCCGAGCGAGAGGGCAAGCTGGCAGGCTCGTACGTGCTCAACACCCGCTACACGCTCGATGACCAGGTCCAGTCGGTCAGCTTCCCGGCCGCCGGCGGGCTGGCGGACGAGTCGGTCGTCTACAGCTACGACGCGCTCGGCCAGCCGACCAAGGTCGCCGGGCTGTCGGCGTACGTGACCGCGACCCGCTACTCCAAGATGGGCGAGACCCTCCAGCACGAGCTGGGCGAGGGGACCAAGAAGACCTGGCTCACCTACACCCACGACGAGGCCACTCGCAGGCTGACCAGCATGCGGCTGGACCGGGCGGGCGCCGCGGCCAGCGACCTCGACCTCAACTACACCTACGACGCGTCCGGCAACATCACCAAGATCGCCGAGAAGGCCGGCGGCCAGGACACCCAGTGCTTCACCCATGACCATCTGCGCCGCCTGACCTCGGCGTGGACGGCCACGGACGACTGCGCGAGCGGCTCGCCGCAGGCCGGCGTGATCGGCGGCGTGGCCCCGTACGCGGTCAGCTACGACTACGATGTCACCGGCAACCGGACCAAGGAGACCAAGCACGCCTGGGGCGGCGCGGCGGAGACCGTACGCACCTCCACCTACCCGGCGGCGGGCGGCAAGCAGCCGCACGCGCTGCAGACCGTCGGGCCGGACCTGTTCGCCTACGACGAGGCGGGCAACACCACCAGGCGCAAGGTCGGCACCTCCGACCAGGCCCTGATCTGGGACGCCGAAGGCAACCTGGAGTCGGTCACCGAGGCGGGCAAGACCACGTCGTTCGTCTACGACGGCGACGGCGACCGGCTCATCCGCAAGACCCCGGCCGACGCCACGCTCTACATCGACGATATGGAGCTGCGCTTCGACTATGCCAAGGATGTCGTCGAGCAGACCCGCTACTACACCATCGGTGGCGAGCCGATCGCGGTACGCACTCCGGACAACCAGGTGTATTTCCTGGCCAACGACCACCAGGGCACGGCGCAGGCCGCGGTGAACGCCTCCTCGGGAGACCTGGCGGTCAGGAGGATGACGCCGTTCGGCGAGGACCGTGGGGCGCCACCGTCATGGTGGCCGGGGCAACGCGGGTTCGTCGGAGGAACCAAGGACGAGACCACCGGGCTCGTCCACCTCGGCGCCCGCGAGTACGACGCCAAGAACGGCCGCTTCGTCTCGGTCGACCCGATCATCGACGAGGAGGACCCGCAGCAGCTCAACGCCTACGCCTACGCCAACAACAGCCCCGTCACCATGAGCGACCCCGACGGGCAGTTCATCTGGTTCGCGGCCATCATCGCGGCCAGGATCGCCGCGCAGATCATCGCCAGAAGACTGGCCATAGCCGCCGCCAGACGGGCGGCGCTCGCCGCGGCCAGGCGTGCGGCCATCGCGGCGGCCAAGCGGAGGGCCGCGGAACTGGCCAAGCGGAAGGCCGCCGAGCTCGCGAAGAAGAAGGCCGCGGAACTGGCCAAGAAGAAGGCCGCGGAACTCGCGAAGAAGAAGGCCGCCGAACTGGCCAAGAAGAAGGCCGCAGAGGAGGCGAAGAAGGCCGCCGCCGCGGCGGCCAGGCGAAGAGCGGCAGAGGCGGCGCGCCGAGCCGCGGCGGCCAGGCGACGAGCCCAGGCTGCGGCAAGGGCGGTGACCAGGCGCGCCGGCAGGCCCCGTACCAACGTCAGGCAACGGCCCGCCAACCGTCCGACCAGTCACAGAGCAGCCCAACGGCAATCGCCGCCCAGGGCGCAGCGCTCACCGGCGAGCCAGCAGCGGTCGCAGCCCGCGAGAGTCGCCAGGCAGGGCTTTGTCCAGCGGGCCGCGATCCGATACCCCCGTGTGAACAAGGGATTCGAAGTTGGACTTCAATATCAGGACAAGTACTCCTCACACATCGGCACCGGTGTAGGGCAGCTGCCGAAGGTCGGCGACTACAACGACGTGGGGCGGGGCGCGGCGTTCGTCGCCGGTTTCATCCGAGGCTTCTTCAAGCGGCCACCGGAGTGATGCGGCCCGGGCCGCGATCGCCAGGCGCCCCTGGGGCGAGCATCGCGGCCCCCTGATCGTTCAGTCGGTCCAGCGGAACGCGGGAGATGCCGGGCGTCCACCGGTTGACTGAGCTCGGTGGACACCCGCTACGGCGGGTGTCCACCGAGCGGTCACGCTGCTGGTCAAGTCTGGCCCAGGAGGTAGAAGTTCAGGGCGGTCTTGCCGCGCCGTCCCAAAACGGTCGTTATCCGCCGTCCATCACGTGGATTCCCGGAGGAAACACCCTAGGTTCACCTACCGAGCCAAGGACGCCCACGACCAGGCGCAGCAGCGGGTAGCCGAACTCCAGATGCTCGCCATTGCGTTTGGGGTAGCGCCGGGCCATCGCGGCGGTGTCGGGCACGTGCAGGCTGGTGCCGTCGATGGCTACCGTGCGAAAGCCGCGCCAGCGTGCTCCCGGCGTGTCGCGCCAGGCCACCGGCCGGCCAGCTCGAGGGTGCATCCGGCCCCTTCGCCGTCGCGGTCAGCGCTGACCAGCGCCTTGCCGGCGGTCTCGGCTTCCTCGCGGTCGGCGTAACCGCCCTGGCGGATGCGCTGCCGCTGCCCGTCCAGGCTGCGTAGCTGCACCGCGAAATACCAGCTGCCGTGCTCGTCATCCACCGACAGGCGCGAACACTGCGTCCCTCGCTGACGTCCGGTTTCGGGATCGACACAACCGCATCTCCTGCTGACCTGCACATGAGCCATTGCCATCTGCGCCACCTCCACATCCCACCGTCAACGACGGCAGGAGCAGGCGCGAGAGCTTCTCAAGCTCAGCATTCAGCCTTGTCTTGTCGGATCCGTGTCGTCGCGTCCTTGGATGGCTACCGCTAGGAAAAAGATATCCCCAGCATTAGGGATACAGGCGCTATCGGTCTCGCGCCCCGAGGCTGGCCTGATCGGCGGCGGTACGGCCGGCCGCCCAGCCCTCCCGGTCCCAGGACGTGCGGACCGCGTGCGAGACCAGGTTCGGGAACATGCGCTCGACCGCCTGCTCCACCTCCTGTTCGCGGGCCGCCAGCACCGGCACCAGGTCGGTGCGCCGACTGGCGCTCTCCTGCGAGACCGCACCCGCCGTGGCCTCGGTGAGCCGCTCCCCGATCCTGGAGGCGAACGCCGATAGGAACGACTGGCGGAACGTCTTGTTCCTCGATCGGCCGGTGCCGTGCTTCTTGGTGCCCGTGTTCACCAGCGCGGTCTGCGCCTGCACCAGCAGCGAGGTGAACAGCATCTCCACCCAGGACAGGTCCGGCCAGAACCCCAGCACGGTGGCGAACCCCAGCTCCTTCGACCAGATCACCCGGCACCTGTTGGCCTCGGCGATGAGGTCGAGCAGCACGGCCTTGGGCTGCTCGTACGGCGCGTCGATGCCGACCCGGATGCCCGCCGGGGCCGCGCCTCCGCCTGGCTGCGCGTCCAGCATCGCCGCGTCGATGCTGTACTTCGCCATCAAGCTCTGCGCCGCCGACGTGAACGTCTCCGCCTCCGCCTCGTACGGCGTTGACTCCGCCTTGGCAAGCAGCGCCCGCACCCGCGCGAGCGTCTTCTCGCTGACCGCGTGCGAGCGTGCCTGGACCGTACAGCGAGCGGCCCCGGGCCGCGGGCTCAACGACTCCAGCCGCGGCAGCCCGGTCAGCAACCCCAGCAGTTCCAGCACACCGGAGACGGTCACCAGCCGGCTGGCCCGGTCGCGTGCCTGCCGCGCCGCCAGGTAGCCGCCCTTCCACCACACCGCGGCCTCCAGGCCGGCGAGTTGGTCGCGCCAGCGCTCATCCACCGTGGCCGGCGCGTAGGCCCGCATCTCCCAGGCGATGAGGTCAGCCGCCGCCCGCCCGTGCCAGTCGGTCAGCCGCCTGGCCGCGATCCTGACCACGTCGGCGGGCTGCCAGCCGTTCCGCCACAACCCCGAGATCGCACGGGTCACAACCTCCACCAGCACGCGATCGGCGTCGTCCCGGTCGGCCAGGAAGGCGGCGGCGGAGTCGAAGGCCGCCTGATCCTCGCGGGCAAGCGCCTCCATCGCCGCGCCGATCAGCTCATTAGCCTTACACACACGTGCCGTCCACCTTAAAGAAAGTCCGCCCGAACTCTACCGTGACGGAGCCTCGTCCCCTGCTCACCGGCGCGGCGGAAGGCGGCGAGGTCCTGACCGACCCCGGCTGACCCTGGGTACTGGGTACTAAATCGATGAGCAGATCCTCGGGACCCTGAATTGGTCCTCGATTCGCCTACAAAATCGGCCCTTATACTCTGTACCAATCCTGCCAGGCTGAGTGGCATGACGACGCAAGCGACCCGCTTCGAGGGCCGGCTCCTCACGCCCGGCGACGATGGCTACGAGAGCGCCCGTACTGTCTGGAACGCCATGGTCGACCGGCGTCCACGCATGATCGTCCGCGCGGCGGGCGTCGCCGACGTGGTCGCCGCCGTGCGGATGGCCCGCGGACTGGGCCTGGAGATCGGCGTGCGCTGCGGCGGCCACAACGTCGCCGGCTTCGCCGTGCCGGACGGTGGTCTCATGATCGACCTGACGCCCATGGGCGGCGTGCGGATCGACCCGGCCCGGCGCCGGGCCCGGGTGCAGGGCGGCGCGCTGCTCGGCGCGCTGGACCGGGCGTCCCAGGCGTACGGCCTGGCCACTACCGCCGGCAACGTCTCGCACACCGGCGTTGGCGGGCTCACGCTCGGCGGCGGCATGGGCTGGCTGGCCCGCCAGTACGGCCTGGCCTGCGACAACGTCGTCTCCTACACGATGGTCACCGCCGAGGGGGACGTGGTGACCGCGAGCCGCACCGAGAACCCCGACCTGTTCTGGGGCCTGCGCGGCGGTGGCGGCAACTTCGGCATCGTCACCGAGTTCGAGTTCCAGTTGCATCGCACCGGCACGCGGACGCTGGTCGCCGAGTTCGACTTCCGCGCCGAGGACGCCGTGCCGGTCATCGAGGGCTGGCGCGACCTGAACGCCGTCGCGCCCCGGCAGGCGACGTTCACCGCCAGCGTCGGCAGCGGCCCCGCCGGCCCGATCGCCACGCTGGGGTTCGTGTGGGTCGGCGACCCGGCCGAGGGCCGCCGGCTGCTCCCCGCGATGCGGGCGCTCGGGCGTCCGCTCGCGTCGCGCGTCACCGCGCCGTCGTACCTCGAACTTCAGCAACGCGACGACTCCACCGGCGGCCACGCCTACCGCCGCTACTCCAAGGGGCTCTACTTGCGGCGGTTTCCCACTGCGGCGATCGAGGCGTTCCTGCTGCGCGGCGGCACCGACCTGAGTGGGAGCCGGTACTTGCCGGGCGTCGGCCTGCAGGCGCACGGCGGCGCGATCGCCGATGTGCCGGACGCCGACGCGGCGTTCAGCCACCGCGGCACGATGTTCGAGTTCGGGGCCGGCTCCCGCTGGACCGACCCAGCCGAGGACGACGCCAGGATGGGTGCCGCCCGTGCCGCCGGTGCGTCGCTCGAACCGTACGCGAGCGGGGTGTACGTCAACTCGTTGACGGCCGACGAGCTGGCCGATGGGCAGCGCGGCGTGCGGCGTGCGTATTCGGCCGCGAAGCTGGCCCGGCTGACCGCGGTGAAGACCGTGTACGACCCGGCCAACGTGTTCCACCTGAACCAGAACATCCGCCCGGCACGCTGATGGGCATGTCCTGCTGCCGCACCGGGACATGGACCCGCGTGTGTGGAGATCAGGGCCCCCGTACCTCTCGGATGGCTGTCGCCAGCAGCGCGACCCCCTCGGCGATGGCGCTCTCGCCGAGGATGGCGTAGCCGAAGATCAGGCCACCCGGCCCGGGGCCGGCGATCCGGTACGGGCCGACGCCGTGGATGCCGAGCCCGTGCCGGGCGGCGGCTGCCACCACCGCCGCCTCGTCGAGGTCGGGCGGGAGCCAGGCGACCACGTGCTGCCCGGCGGCGACCCCGGCCGGTTCCAGATCGGGCAGGTGGGTGCGCAGGCCGTCCAGCAGCGCGTCGCGGCGGCGGCGGTACACCGGCCGCATCCGGCGCAGGTGGCGGTCGAACTCGCCGCGGGCGAGGAAGTCGGCGAACGTCAACTGGTCGATGACCGGCGAGCCGCGGTCGGCGAGCACCTTCGCCGCGGCGACGTCGGCGACCAGGTGGGGCGGCACTATGAGCCAGCCGAGCCGCAACCCCGGCGCGAGCGTCTTGCTGGCCGTGCCGCAGTAGACGACGTGATCGGGCGCCAGACCCTGCATGGCCCCCACCGGCGACCGGTCGTAGCGGTACTCCGCGTCGTAGTCGTCCTCGACCACGATCGCGCCGCGGCGCTTGGCCCAGCGGATCACCTCGGCCCTCGCCGCGGCCGGCAGCACTGCGCCGGTGGGCCACTGGTGCGACGGCGTGAGCACGACCGCATCGGCGTCGGCCCGGTCGAGGGCATCGACCTGAACGCCGTCCGGACCCACCGGGATGCCGACCACGTCCAGACCGGCGCCGCCGGCCAGCACCCGGGCGTCGTCGTCGGGCGACGGGTCTTCCAGGGCGATCCGCCTGGCGCCGTGCCGGGCGAGCACCTGGATCAGCAGCGAGATGCCCTGCCCATAGCCGTTGCAGATCACCACGTTGCCGGGGACGGACGACGTGCCGCGCACCCGGTTGAGGTAGTCGCACAGGGCCCGGTGCAACTCCGGCACGCCGCGCCCGTCGAGGTAGGCGAACCGGTCGTTGGGCGTGGTGGTGAGCACGGTACGAACCGAGCGCAGCCAGGCGGCCCGCGGGAACTGCGACACGTCGGTGCGCCCGTACCCGAAGTCGACCCGGAAGTCGGCTCTGCGCGCGGCCGGCTGCGCCATCGAGGCCGCCGAGCCCGCGCCGTCGGCAGCGGTGGCGGCTGGCGGCATCGGCGCGGCGACCTGGGTGTAACCGCCCGACCGGCTGACGAGGTAGCCCTCGGCCACGAGCTGCTGGTAGGCCTCCACCACCACCCCGCGGGAAACCCCGAGACCGGCCGCGAGGGTGCGGGTGGGCGGCAGCGACGCGCCTGATCGCAGCCGACCGGCCCGGATGCTTGCGCGGATGGACGCCTCGATCTGCCGGTGCAGCGGCACCCCGGCGTCGCGATTCAGCTCGATGAGCAGATCCTCGGCCGGCCCTGAATTGGTCCTCAATCGCCCCACAGGATCGGACCTTACCGGCGTGTACCAATTCCTGCCAGGCTGAGTGACCTGCCGGGTTCCTCGGTGGCGAACCATCCAGATGAGGTCCTGGCCGGAGGCACGGGGATTAGGTGGAGCCATCTCTCTTCGACAAGTCACAAACCGCAAGCAGATCTCAGGAGGCGACGCATGAACGACACCGAGCCGCAGACCACAGGCGGGAAGGTGCACTGGCACTTCACGATGTCCCTGGACGGCTTCGTGGCCGGGCCGAACCACACCATGGACTGGATGACCGGGATGTCAGCCCGTCCGGGCCTGGAAGACGAGTACATCAAGACCACCGGCGCCGTGCTGGGAGGTCGAGACGGCTGGGACGTCGACAATGACTGCACCCACCCGGCAATCCTCGGCTTCGGCAGGCCGCTGTTCGACGACTACGACGTGCCGATCGAGCTTGACCTGCTCGAGCAGCGATCGTTCGAGCAGGGCGTCACGATGCATCGCTACGCCATCCGGGATGCAAAGGAGGCGAGCTCGTGCTGAGGCAGGTCGCGGAGGGTGTGCTGGTCCACGAGAGCGAGTT
>NZ_JBICRM010000046.1:0-66409 GCF_043197025.1 Nonomuraea marmarensis | reverse complement strand
CGGCCACGCCCACCCTCAGTCTCACCGATCACAGCACCCCCGCTGGCAACAATCCGGAGTACGGCGGAGCAGGCCCCCCTTTTCACGCCGAAGCAGCGTCCTCCAAGGGCATTAAGGACTCATCCGGAAAACGGTGATACGAAGCCGGCGTCGGGGCGGTTATTCGGCGGCCGTCTTCACCAGGAGCAAGGCGTCCTGGCCGGACGCCGCGCCCCACACCTCGCCGGGACGGCCGTGGATCTGGCGTACCCCCGCGGCCTCACCGTTCGCGGGGGTGAAGCGCTCGGTGGCGGGGTCGAAGCTCACCAGCCGGTCGCTGCCGAAGTCGCTCACCCAGACCGTGTTGGCCTGGTCCACGTACACGGCGTACGGTTGCGGGGCGTCGCCGGGCAGCGGCCATTCCTTCCATTCGCCGCTCTTCGGGTCGTAGCGGGCCAGGCGGCCGCCGGTCCATTCGCTGGCCCAGACGCGGCCGTCGGTGTCCGCCCATACCCGGCGGGCGCCCTGTCCGGAGGTCGGCGGTTCGAGGATCGTGGCGCGGCCGGTGTCGCGGGCGATCCTGGCGATGTGGCTGCCAGCCAGCGACGCGTAGTAGATGTCGCCGCCGGGTGTGGCCGTGATCCCGTACGGGCCGGGGCCGCGTGGCGCGTCGTACACGTCCATCTTGCCCGTGTCCGGGGCTAGGCGGCCGTAGACGCCGCTCCGCCCGGTGAACCACAACACGCCCGTGTTGTCGAACGCCGCCGTGTTGAGGTCGGCGTCCGCGCGGTCGTCCGGCAGCGGGTAGCGGCGTACCTGCCTGGTGGTCGCGTCCACGCGGACGATCGCGTTCAGCCCGCCGTCGGTCACCCACGCGTGCCCGCCCGGTCCCGTGATGACGCCGTGCGGTCTGGAGCCGTCGCCGAGCGGCACCCTCGTGACCTCGCCGGTCCTGGGGTCGAGGTGGCCGAGGTAGCCCGCACTCTGAGCGGTGAACCAGACGCCGCCGTCGGCGGCCGAGGCGACGTCGTGCGGGCCCGCTCCCTGCGGCACCTCGAACCGCTGGACGGTCGGCCCGGCGGCCGGCGAGGCCGGTGGAGGTTCGGCGGAGCAGGCGGTGAGCGTGAGCACCGCCGCGAGTACGGCTGCCAGGCGAGTCATGGCTACTCCTTCAGCGATCGCCATTCGTCGGCACCGATCGTGGCCACCGGTTCCATGGTGCCGGGAGAGAAGACGACCGTGTCGCCTTCCGCGGTGGACAGGCCGGTGGCGCGTGACAGGTTGAAGCCGTGCGAGACCAGCACGGTGTTGGTTCCCGCCGCCGGGCGCCGGCTCAGGAGCCGGCGCAGGGCCCTGGCGAGTTCTTCGTCGTCGGCGCCGGGGTAGATCTCGTTGATGAGGTCGCGGATCTCCTGCGCTCTCCCGAACGCCAGCTCGGCGGTCTCCCTGGTACGCCGGTAGGGGCTGGCCAGCACCTGGCCGATGGGGATCCGCAGGCGGCGGATGGCCTGCCCGATCTGCCGTGCTTGTTCCCTGCCCGCCGGGGAGAGGTTGCGCTGGGTGCCGGGGTCGGAGAGGTCGGGGCTGGGGGCGTCCTGGGTAGTGTCGGTTGCGGTGTGGCGGATGTAGAGGACGTGTCCCCCCTGCCGCAGGCGCTCGACCAGCCCGGCCGTCGCCGTCGCTGTCGCGGGTGCCGTCGCCGTACCGGATGCCGTTGCTGTCGGAGGCGCCGTCGCGGGCGACGGCTGCGGGGGGCCGCTGCCGCATCCGGTCAGGAGGCAGGCGCACGCGAGAAGCGCCAGACTGGACCTCACGGCCGGGACGTTACGCCCGCGGACCGCAAACCGGTGTAAAGCCCATGAACCTTCGTGCTGTGCCCGCCGTATCTCTCGATGTGAGCGGTGATCGCGCTTGAACGCCGAACAGGAAGGATGCGGCACCGGCAGCAGGGACACCGCGCAGGCCCGCCGGACCGGCCTGCGCGGGCTGTCGGTTGCGGTGATCTGCGCCTCCGGCGCGGTCAGCCTCCGAGGCTCCAGACGCGGGCCGTCTGGTCACGGCTGCCGCTGATGGCGACCGGCTTGCCGTCGAGCAGGCCCGTCGCCACCGACCAGACGGCGTCGCTGTGCCCGGTGAACGGCGACCCGAGTTCCTTCTTACCGGCCAGGTCCCAGACTCGGACGGTCTTGTCCTCGCTGCCCGAGACCGCCACCGGTGTACCGCCCAGGTTGCCGACCGCCACCGACCAGATGAACCCGGTATGCCCCGTGAGCGGCGGGCCGAGCTCCTTCCTAGTGGTCAGGTCCCAGACGCGGATGGTCATGTCCTCGCTGCCCGTGACCGCCACCGGCCTGCCGCCCACGTTGCCGATCGCCACCGAACGCACCCACCCCGTGTGCCCGGTCATCGGCTCGCCGAGCTGCTTCCGGTCATCCAGGCTCCACACGCGTACGGTCTTGTCGTCGCCCGCGGTGACGGCCACCGGAGCGCCGCCGATCTGGGCCACGGCCACCGCCCACACCGGGCCGTCGTGACCGATCAGCGGCGCGCCGAACTGCTTGCCCGACCGCAGGTCCCACACGCGGGCGGTGCCGTCGGCGGAGGCGGTGACGGCCACGTGCCTGCCGCCGATCCGGCCGGTCGCCACCGACTTGACGTCGCCGGTGTGGCCGCTCAGGGTACGGGAGCGCCCGGTGGTGAGGTCCCAGACGCGGGCGGTGTCGTCGTCGCTCGCGGTGATGGCGACCGGCACACCGTCGAGCTGGTCGAGGGCGACCGACCTGACCCATTCGGTGTGGCCGGTGAGCGGGTCGCCGATCTGCTTGGAGGTCCGGAGGTTCCAGATCCGGGCGGTCTCGTCGTCGGAGCCGGTCAGGACGGTGGGAACGCCGTCGAGGGTGCCCACGCCCGCCACCGCCCGTACGTCGTTGGTGTGACCTGTGAGTGGCTCGCCGATCTCCGTGCCCAGCGGGGTCGCCGAGATGGACGTGAGTACGGGGGTCGTACCGCGTGACTGCGGCCACATCGACACGGCCAGGACCGCCACCACCGCGCACACGGCCACCGCGCCGGCCACCAGCGCGCGGCGCGGCACCCGGCGGCGGGGCGGCAGCGGCGTGGTGACCTCCGCCGCCGGAACGCCGCCGGTCAGAGCGCGGTCGCCGCCGGTCAGGGCGCGGACGAGCTCGTCGGCCGGGAGCCGGCGCTCGGGGTTCTTGTCCAGGCAGGCAGCCACCAGCGGCAGCAGCGGCTCGGGGACGCCGGACAGGTCGGGCGCGTCGTACAGGAGCGAGTGCAGCACCGCCGCGACCGAGTCACCGGTGAACGCGCGCCGCCCCGTGGCCGCGAACACCATCGTCGCGGCCCAGCTGAACACGTCCGCCGCCGGGCCGATCTCGCCCCCTGTGACCTGTTCGGGCGCCATGTAGCCGGGCGTGCCGAGCGCCCCCGACATGGTGGCGGCGTGGTCGAGCGCGCGCGAGATGCCGAAGTCGATCACGACCGGGCCCTCAGGGCCGAGAATGACGTTGCCCGGTTTGAGATCGCGGTGCACGACGCCGGCGCGATGGATCGCGGCCAGCGCGGTCGCGGTCGCGATCGCCAGCCGTTCCAGCCCGCCGCCGGTCCGCGGCCCGTCCCTCCTGACGACGCGTTCGAGGGGATCTCCCCATACGTATTCGCTCACGATGTACGGGCGGTCGTCGTGCATTCCCATGTCGAGCACCCGGGCGGTGCAGAAAGGGGCGACCCGGCGGGCGAGCTCCACCTGCCGGAAGAATCTCCGCTTGGACTCGGGGTCCTCGGACAGCCGGGCGTGCAGCACCTTGATCGCGACCTCGCCACCCGACGGGCTCAAGCCCAGGTAGACCGCACCCTGGCCGCCCTCGCCGAGGAAACCGGTGACCCGGTAACCGGCGATCTGGCCGAGATCCTCTCCCGGCTGGGGACGCGACAATGCCTTACCTCTTAACGTGCGCAGGTGTCTCCGTACTGAATTCTACGATTGAGCGGACCCGCCGGATTTAACCGTGCGCGGCGACCCTTTATCGTCACCGAAAAGACATGGGCCATTTCTCGGCGGTTAATTTATTAGGGCGGTAGTCCTGGCACTACCTTCAGGACGGGCCTGGCCACGATGGAGATCCGGCCGCGGTGCCGCGAGTGTGGAAGGCATGAATCTGATGACAATCGGTGTCCTGCTCGGCGCGCTCCTGGTCGTTCCCCAGACCCCTGACCTCGGGTGGCGCGCGTGCCAAGGGGACTCGCGGCCGGAGGAGCTGCGGTGCGCCTCCGTTGAGGTGCCGGTCGACTGGGCTGAGCCCGGTGGCCGCACGATCTCCCTGGAGATCGCCAAGTTGCCCGCCACCGGTCGCCGGGTCGGTACGGTGTTCAGCATTCCCGGTGGGCCCGGCGGGTCCGGGGTCGACGATCTCACCTATTACGGCAAGAGCTTCGCGGAGTTGCGGAAACGGTTCGACGTGGTCAGCTTCCAGCCGCGGAACGCCACCTCATTCGGGATCCTGCCGCAGGAGTGCTTCGCCGGCGGGCCATGGCTCACCCGGCCCGACAGCCGGGGCGAGTACGCCAGGCTGGGGACGATCGTGCGTGACCGGGCGCAGGAGTGCAGGAAGGTCGACCCCGAATTCTTCGACCATCTCGACTCCGAGTCCGTCGCGCGGGACATCGAGGCCATCCGGGGCACCATCGGGGAGGAGCGACTGAGTTTCGTCGCCACCTCATACGGCGGGGTGCCTGCCGTCGCCTATGCCCGGCTGTTTCCCGGGCGGGTGCGGGCCATGTACCTGGATGGTGCGGTCAATCAGCTGCGGGATGCGGCCACGGATGCTCGCGTTCGGTACCGGACGTATGAGGCGCAGTTCGGGCGGTTCGTGGAGTGGTGCCAGTCGGCGAACGTATGCGGAACGGATCTGGCCAGGCGGTGGCGGAAGCTGGTGGCGGATGCCGATCGCACGCCGATCCCCGTCAAGAGCATCACTGAGCCGACCGCCCCGAACGGCCGGCCGTCCGCCGCGAAGCCGACCGCGGCGAAGCCCGGGCCGGTGGCGTACAGCGGGTTCGACCTGCAGGTCGCGGCGATGCCCAACCTGGTCGGGCCGGGGCCCGCGCCGGAGTATCCGCGCTGGCGGCAACTCGCCCAGGCCATCCGGCAGGCCGAGGCCGGGGACGCCGGCGGGTTCGCGGGCTACATCCAGGCGGGGGTCGGGAGCCTCAAGCCGCCGTCGTTCGTGGGCATGAACGCCACCCAGTGCGCCGACGGGCTACGGTTCCGTGACTATCGCGAATACCGGGAGGTGCGGGCGATGGGTGAGCGGGTGTCGCCGAACCTGGCGGGGATGGGATTGTGGCACCGCCTCGGCTGCGCAGGCTGGCCGACGCCCGTGACGAACCCGGCCGCGCCCCTGCCCTCCGGACTGCCGCCGTTCCTGGGTGCGGGCTCGTGGACCGATCACGACGACACCGCCGACATCGTGCGGCGGGTGCCGGGGTCGGCGACCGTGCGGTTCGACGGGCACGGTCATGGGCTCTACCTCACGGGGAACGCCTGCGTCATCGCGTACGCCAACGCGTACCTGACCGATTTGCGCCTGCCCGCGCCCGGCACGGTCTGCCGCCCGGGACAGTCCTGAACACAACGCCACGAGCGCACAGCGGCCGGGTCCCGGACGGCGGCTCGCCCCAGCTTGCGAGCCGCCGCCGAGTCAACCAGGCGGGGCGGGGCTAGGCGAGGAGCGCAGCCACCGCGTCGCAGGCCGCCGGATGCCCCATGAGCCGCGTTCGTCGGGGAGAATTGTCGATAATATTGCCGACCGTGGAGGCTTCGAACTGCGGGAGGATTCCGTGATCCCAGGATCCCGGCTCGAGGAGACGCTGACCGACCGGATCAGGGCGGTCATACTCGGCGGCGACTTCGTGCCCAACCAGCGGCTGGTCGAGGCGGACGTGTGCGAGCAGTTCGGCGCCACCAGGGCCGCCGTGCGCGAGGCGTTCAAGGAGCTGGCCGCGGAGGGGCTGGTCGAGATCCTGCGGAACAAGGGCGCCCGCGTCCGCGTGATCTCCAAGGCCGAGGCCGTCGAGATCACGGAAGTGCGGATGGTGCTGGAGGGCCTGTCCGCCGCCAAGGCCGCCGAACGGGTCACCCCTGAGCAGGCCGGGCGGCTCCGGGAGATCGTCGCGGACATGCGCACCGCCGTGGCGGCGAACGACCTCGACCGATACTCGGAGCTCAACGCCATCCTGCACGCCAAGGTCCGCGAGATCGCCGGCCACCGCACTTCGGCGTCGATCATCGAACGGCTGGGGGCGCAGGTCGTACGGCACAAGTTCCGGCTGGCCCGGCAACCGGGACGGGCCGCCGTGTCGTTGCCGCAACACGAGCTGATCGTCGCGGCCATCGTCGCCCGCGACCCGGAGGCCGCCCAGACGGCCATGCGGCAGCACCTGCGCAGCGTCGCCAAGGCCCTGGAGACGACTGCCGACTAACCCCCGCCGCCGGCGCCACCGGGGCTCTCTACAGTTGATGTCGTTGACAATATTGTCAATGTTCGTGAAGCGGCGACGAGGCGGCGTTCCCACTCCCCCGAGCCGAGGAAGGATGAGGTACGTGAACGTGCTCCTGCACGACATCGCCCACATCGGCCACGTCGGGGGCCTGCAGACGATCGAGTCGTTCCACACGCACGACACGCCGCCCGTCACCCCGGCTTGACGTCGGCCACGGCCCAGGTCGGGTGCTCGCCGGGGACCAGTTCGACGAAGTCCGGCAGGTCGCGCAGCGCGTCCTCGGCGCCGCCCGGCGTGTACGTGGCGATGATCCGCAACGGCCGCCACCCCGAGTTGAACGTGGAATGCAGCGTCCCCATCGGAATCCACACCGCGTCACCGGCCTTGACGGCGAACTCCGGCCCGTCGCCGACCGTCTGGCGCCCCTCGCCCTCGATGATGTAGAGGACCTCGTCGGAGAAGGGATGCTGGTGGCGGTCGTGCCCCTTGTTCGGGTTGATCACGACCTCGCCGAAGCTGGACGAGGCGCCCGGCACGGTGCCCGGCGTGATGTGCCATTTGATCGATCCCCAGTCGAAGAGCATCGTGGGCACGGTGTCCGGTTCGCGGTGCATTGCGGTTCTCCCTTTCACGCGGGCAGTTGCTTGAAGGCGCGGAGCTGGTCGGCGATGGCGCGTTCGGCGGGCAGGCGTTCCATGGAGGAGGCGCCGAAGAAGCCGGCGATCCCGGACGTACGCGCCTGGATGTAACGCACGTCGTCCGGCTCGGCGATGGGGCCGCCGTGGCACAGGACGATGATGCCGGGGTTCACGGCGACGGCGGCGTCGTACATCTCCTGCACCCGGGCGGCCGACTCGTCGAGGGTGAGCGCGGTCTTGGCGCCGATGCTGCCCTTGGTCGTCAGGCCCATGTGCGGCACGAGGATGTCGGCGCCCGCCCGCGCCATGGCCGTCGCCTGCTCGGCGGTGAACACGTACGGGGCGGTGAGCAGGTCGCGTTCGGCGGCCAGCCTGATCATCTCGATCTCCAGGTCGTACCCCATGCCGGTCTCCTCCAGGTTCGCGCGGAAGACGCCGTCGATCAGGCCGACCGTGGGGAAGTTCTGGACGCCGGTGAAGCCCATCCTGCGCAGCTCGTCGAGGAACTGCGGCATGAGCCGGAACGGGTCCGTCCCGCAGACGCCCGCCAGCACCGGCGTGTCCTTGACGACCGGGAGCACCTCGCCGGCCATCTCGACCACGATGGCGTTCGCGTCGCCGTACGGGAGCAGCCCGGCGAGCGAACCGCGACCGGCCATCCGGAACCGCCCGGAGTTGTAGATGATGAGCAGGTCCACGCCGCCGGTCTCGGCCGCCTTGGCGGACAGCCCCGAGCCCGCGCCCGCCCCGATGATCAACCGACCGGCCTTCTGCTCGGCGCGGAGCCTGCCGAGTGCCTCGTCGCGATTCATACCGTTCCCTTCTGGATCAGCTCGTGCAGGCGGTCGGCGGCCGCGACCGCGAACTGCGCGGTGTTGATGTCGTGCTCGCTCTCCACCACCTCGACGTCGCTTCCGGCCACGGCCCGCAGTACGGCCTCGAAGCACGCGGCGTCGGCGGCCGGGTCCCAGAAGGGCCCTCCTTCGACGTCCACGGCCGAGACGCCGCCCCGGGGGACGAACAGCGCGGCGGGCCCGGAGGCGGCGGCCAGCTTCGCCCCGATCGTGCGGCCGATCTCGGCGTTCTCGCCGGCAGTGGTACGCATCAGCGTCACGGTCGGGTTGTGCACCAGCAGCCTGCGGTCCTTGAACCGTTCGGGCACGGTGTCCATCGGGCCGAAGTTCACCATGTCCACCGCACCCAGGCTGACGACCTGCGGCACGCCGGCGGCGCCCGCGGCGGTCAGGCGCTCGGGACCGGCGGACAGGACACCGCCGACGAGCTCGTCGGCCAGCTCGGTGGTGGTGAGGTCGAGCACCCCGGCGAAGTACCCGCTCGCGACCAGCGCCTCCATGGCCCGCCCGCCCGACCCGGTGGCGTGGAACACGAGCACCTCATAGCCCAGCCCCTCCAGCCGGGCTCGCGCGGCGTCCACGGCGGGCGTGGTGACACCGAACATCGTGGCGGCGACCAGCGGCCGGTCCTCGTGCCCTGCTGCGTCGGTGGCGCGCCGGGTGTCGTACGCCGCGGCCATCGCGCTGATCGCGGCCGCGGCGTTGCCGAGGATCTGGCGGGAGATCGAGTTGATCCCGGCGACGTCGACGACGCTGTACATGAGCGTCACGTCGGTCTGCCCGACATATGCCGATACGTCGCCACTGGCCATGGTCGAGACGAGCAGCTTGGGCAGGCCGACGGGCAACACCCGCATGACCGCCGCCGCGATGGAGGAGCCGCCGCTCCCGCCGAGGGCCAGCACACCGCTCAGGCGGCCGCCGGCGTACAGCTCCTGGGCGATGGCCGTGGCGCCGCCGGCCATGGCGCGCAGGGCGGCGCCCCGGTCGGCGGCGGTCCTGAGCTCCTCCAGGCTCGTCCCCGCGGCCTCGGCGACGGCCACGGGTCCCACGTCGGCGGGCAGTAACGGGGAGCCCATCACTCCCGCGTCGACGAGCACCACCTCCTGTCCCGCGCCGGTGATGAGGTCGCGGACGTACGCGTACTCGTCGCCCTTGGTGTCGAAGGTTCCCAGCAGCAAGACGGCCATGCCTGACACTCCTTCGCGCCCCGGTTCTCCGCCATCCTGTGGCCTGCCCCACGGTGGGGACGATCACGCCTCGGGGAGCGCATGGCTCAGGGCACGTGCGCCTTGATCGCCACGCTGGCCAGGGCGAGCAGCAGCTCCAGGTCGGGTTCCGCGTCCACCTGCACGGCCACCCAGGCCCGGTCGGAGCAGGCCTGCACCTGGTCACACTCCCGAAGGTACGGCTCCAGCCGGTCGATCGCCGGAGCGGTCAGGCGCACCCGCACCTCGACCGCGCCGGTCGTCCGCAGGATCTCGGTGCCGCTTACCGCGAATGCCACGCCGCGCCGGGTGTCGCTCACCACCAGCGCGGGCCAGGATCGCAACTCGGCCACCGCACGAGCCACATAGGGCCCCCGGCGTTCAGCCGCCCGCCGCCAGGCGGTAATTCCTGCCACACCTCAATGCTGCGCTACAGTCCACCTCCGCGTCAGCGACCGTTCCGCAACCGTTATCAGCCGCGGCGGCACGGCCGCCGCGATGCGGGAGGCCCAGCGCGAAGGGCGGACGGCGGCAGGGGCGGAGGCAAGGATGTGCCTGGCCAGGTGAGAGGGCCGTCACCGGAGTTCGGTGCGGCCCTACCCTGATTTCTTTGGCGCGGGCTAACGGCCCAGGACACCTCGGCTGTTCGACGGCTTCAGTGTCTCTGGGGACAGAAGCGCTCGGACCGGTGCGGGTGGATCAGCGGCCGCCGCCGCCACCTCCGCCGCCGCCACCGCCACCGCCGCCGCCTCCGCCGCCACCGCCTCCGCCACCACCGCCGCCACCGCCGCCGCCGCCGGCGATGTTGGTGTTGGAGATGTCGACGTTGCCGCCGCCGCCTCCGCCGCCGCCTCCGCCGCCACCGCCACCGCCGCCACCGCCGCCGTGACGGAGGGCGCGGCATCTAGCGGGATTCTTGGTGCGCCTGCAGGGGATCAGAGGGTACGTGACCGTCTGCGTGGTGGCCTGCTGGACCGAACGGTCGGCGCTGGCGGGCTGGGCCGACATGGCGACGGGGGCGACGAGGGCGGAGGCCACCATCGTGCCTGCCGCGAGAGCGTTGCGGAACCTGATCATGCGATCACCTCTCTTGAACTCCGGGAGAAGCCCCCGGAATCGAAACGCCGCGTCGATCCGGTAAGAGATCGATGCGGCCTGGCAATCACATTCACGCTAGTGAGGGACCTGGCGAAAGTCATCCGGCAGAGGCAAAAGTCTCGGCTCCCCGAGATTGCTCTGACGTTCGCCGTAAGAATGGACAGGAAGCACTTGACTACGGCGAGCTACGCCGCTGATCTGCCTGGTCATCATTGCTAAACGTCTTTCTAGGTCGGCCGTAGAATTTTCCGGCCTCCCCCTGGCCGGCCGGGCGGTCTTACCCACAAAAGGCCGAGTACGGTAAAGCGCCCGGACCGTCCTGGTGTTCGCCGCGAATGCCGGTGAGAAAGGGCCCGTCGTATTGGCTTTGTGACCTCCGCCACAGGCTCGACGTCCGGTCCGGTTCGTAAGGTGATATGGCGGTAGACCATGGCCCGATACGACTGTGGAGGGCGTGACCTGATGCCCCGGTTCCCTTTGTCCGGGGCGGCACGGTCAGCGGTGGACGATTAGCCAGGTGGCCACCGCCGTGACCGTGCCCGCCAGCGGCACTCGGGCCGAGACGTACGCGATCAGCCGGCTCACCGAAGGCCGCATCAGGCCGCCACGCTGGTCGGGCAGAGATTTCACATATTGACGCCTCCGCAGGCAGAGGCTAACGTCGTCTCATAATTTAAAGGAAACTTTCCTAATAGTTTCCCTTGGCATCCCACCCCGTACAACCCCCCAACCGGATGTCGGAGCATCATGAGACACACCATCCTGAGCAAGGTCCTCGCCGGGCTGGCGGCCTTACTGCTGCCCCTCACGGCGGCGGCCGTCGCCCCACCTCAAGCCGTGGCCTCGGCAAGTGCCGCCTTCGCCGACTGGGCCCCGTGGACGGCGTACACGGCGGGCACCCGCGTCACGTACAACGGCGTCGAGTACGAATGCGTCCAGAGCCACACCTCCCAGCCCGGCTGGGAGCCCCCGAACGTCCCGGCACTGTGGAAGACCACGGGCGGGGGCGGCGGCACCGACACCAGCGCGCCCTCGGTGCCCGGCAACCTGCGCTCCACGGGCGTCACCGGCAGCAGCGTGTCGCTGGCCTGGAACGCCTCGACCGACAACGTCGCCGTCACCGGCTACGAGATCTACCGCGGCGGCACCCTGATCACCACCGTCGCCGGCACCACGCACACCGACACCGGCCTGACCGCCGGCACGGCCTACTCCTACACCGTCCGCGCCCGCGACGCGGCCGGCAACCGCTCGGCCAACAGCAACTCCGTCACCGCCACCACGACGGGTGGCGGGGGCACCGACACGAGCGCGCCGACCGTGCCGGGCAACCTGCGCTCGACCGGCGTCACCAGCAACAGCGTGTCGCTGGCCTGGAACGCCTCCACCGACAACGTCGGCGTCACCGGCTACGAGGTCTATCGGGGCGGCACCCTGATCACGACGGTGACCGGCACCTCCCACACCGACAGCGGCCTCAGCGCCAGCACGGCCTACTCCTACACCGTCCGCGCCCGCGACGCGGCCGGCAACCGCTCGGCCAACAGCAACTCCGTCAGCGCCACGACCACGGGCGGCGGTGGTGGCGGGGGCGGTAACAAGGTCCTCGGCTACTTCGTCCAGTGGGGCGTCTACCAGCGCGGATACCACGTCAAGAACATCGACACCAGCGGCTCGGCGGCCAAGCTGACGCACATCAACTACGCCTTCGGCAACGTACAGAACGGGCAGTGCACGATCGGCGACAGCTACGCCGACTACGACCGGTTCTACCAGGCGGGCGAGAGCGTGGACGGCGTGGCCGACACCTGGGACGCCGGCGCGCTGCGCGGCAGCTTCAACCAGCTGCGCAAGCTCAAGAAGAAGTACCCGAACCTCAAGGTGCTGTTCTCCTTCGGCGGCTGGACCTGGTCCGGCGGCTTCACCCAGGCCGCGCAGAACCCGACGGCCTTCGCCAACTCGTGCTACAACCTGGTCGAGGACCCGCGCTGGGCCGACGTCTTCGACGGCATCGACATCGACTGGGAATACCCGAACGCCTGCGGCCTGACCTGCGACTCCAGCGGCCCGGCCGCGTTCAGGAACGTCATGTCGGCGCTGCGCTCCCGCTTCGGCTCCGGCAACCTGGTCACCGCGGCCATCACCGCCGACGGCACCAGCGGCGGCAAGATCGACGCGGCCGACTACGGCGGCGCGGCGCAGTACCTAGACTGGTACAACGTCATGACCTACGACTACTTCGGCGCGTTCGCGGCGCAGGGCCCGACGGCTCCGCACTCGCCGCTCACCTCCTACACCGGCATCCCGACGCCCGGCTTCTACTCCGACAACGCGATCCAGAAGCTCAAGAGCAAGGGCGTGCCGTCGAGCAAGCTGCTACTCGGCATCGGCTTCTACGGCCGCGGCTGGACCGGGGTCACGCAGGCCGCGCCGGGCGGCACGGCCACGGGACCGGCGCCGGGGACGTACGAGCAGGGCATCGAGGACTACAAGGTGCTCAAGACGCGCTGCCCGTCCACCGGCACGGTCGCGGGCACGGCGTACGCGTACTGCGGCAACCAGTGGTGGAGCTACGACACGCCGAGCACGATCGGCGGCAAGATGACCTACTCGAAGAACCAGGGCCTCGGCGGCGCGTTCTTCTGGGAGCTCAGCGGCGACACCACGAACGCCGAACTGCTCACGGCCATGAAGAACGGCCTGGGCTGACGTTGACATGCAAGGGCCGGCCCTCGAAGGAGAGGGTCGGCTCCTTGCCCGGTTATGGGCGTTGGTGACCGAATCTGACCGGCTTGGGGCCACGCAGCCGTACCTCCGGGTCGGTCATCGCCTGCGGGCGGCCGGGAACCTCGGCGGCCGGCTCGATGACCGGCTCCGCCTCACCCGCCGCCACGATCCTGCGGACCAGCCGCTCCCGCAACTCCGCCGCCACCTCGGCGTGCGAGGCGTACCCCGCCAGGTTGACCAGCTCGTGCGGGTCGTTGACCACGTCGTACAGGGCCTGCTCGCGGTAAGAGGATGCGGCCGCGACGTCCCAGGGGTCGGCGTGCTCGGCGACGGCGTAGTACTTCCAGCGGGACGTGCGGATGCCGCGGCCCACCTCCGACTCGCTCACCTGGAAGAACACCTCCTCCGGCCACGAGGCCCGGGGGTCGCGCACCAACGGCAGGAATGAGCGGCCCTGCATCTCGGGAGGGACGGGCAGCCCGGCGGCCGCCAGCAGCGTGGGCGGCAGGTCGATGGTGCTGACCGGCCGGGAGATCGCGCCGCCCCCGTCGAAGCCCGGCCCGCGCAGGGCCAGCGGCACCCGGAGCGACGCGTCGTGGCAGGATCGTTTGTACTCGCCGTTGCGGGTCTTGAAGTGGTTGCCGTGGTCGGAGGTGTAGGCCACGATCGTGTCGTCCAGCAGGTCCATGCTGCGCAGCGCGTCCAGCAGCCGCCCGAGCCCCTCATCCAGGCGCTTGACCTGCCCCAGGTAGCCGCCTATGTGCTGGTGGGCGGTGCCGCCGAGCGCGGCCAGGTCCGGCGGCATCCACCGGCCCTGGTAACGCTCCTCGTAGCCGTCGGGGGCCGGGTAGTTGTCCACCTCGTTCTGGTGGTGCGGCTCCAGGAACGACAGGAACAGGTAGAACGGCTCCTCGTGGTGGTCGGCGACGAAACGCACGGCCGCGTCCACGAGCGCGTCGGAGCGGTAGCCGGGCAGCAGGACGGGGTCGTTCGCCTCGTCGTACACGATCGTGCGGTACGCGTCCGAGGTGTGCTCCAGGGCGTTCGCCGCCAGCCACGACTGGTAGCCGCCGCGCTCCTCGTCCGGCACGGGCTCGTTGCCGGCCAGGTGCCACTTGCCGATGTAGCCGGTGGCGTAGCCGGCCGCGCCGAAGTGGTGCGCCAGCGTGCGCTCCTCGGGCGGCAGGACGCGGCCGTTGCGGTAGACGCCGGTCGTGGTCGGGTAGCGGCCCGTCTGCAGCGCCGCGCGGGCCGGCGCGCACACCGGTTGCGGGGTGAGCGCGACCGTGGCCTGCGTGCCGTGCCTGGCCATGCGGTCGAGGTTCGGGGTGAAGGGGCCGACGGTGTCCCACCGCTGCTGGTCGGTGAAGACGACGATCACGTTCGGGCGCAAGAAGACAACTCCTATCGAAGGCCGGTGAGCGCGATACCGCGCACGAAGTATCTCTGGGTGAAGAGGAACAGGACGGCGGTGGGGACGAAGAGGATCACCGAGCCGGCGGCCGTGAGGTGCCACAGGGTGAAGTACTCCTGGTTGAACAGGGTGAGCCCGACCGGGATGGTGCGCATCTCGGGCGTCGTGGTGGCGACGAGCGGCCAGAGGAACTCGTTCCACTGGAAGACGAACGTGAACAACGCGAGCACGGCCAGCGCGGGCCGCGTCTGCGGCAGGATGACGCTCCGGTAGATACGCAGCTCGGAGGCCCCGTCGATCCTGGCCGCGCTGATCAGGTCGTCGGGGATGGGCTGGATGAACTGCCGCATGAGGAAGATCCCGAACCCGTCCATGAGGAACGGCGTGATCAACCCCTGGTACGTGTTCAGCCACCCCAGGTTGGCCATCAGCACGTACAGCGGGATCATCCGCACGAAGAACGGCACCATCAACGTGGCCAGCAGCGCCACGAACAGCGTGTTGCGCAGCGGGAAGCGGAACTTGGCGAACACGTACCCGACGAGCGGGTCGAAGACCAGGTGCGACAGCGTGATGGCGCCGGCCACGACGAGGCTGTTGACGATGAAGTTCCCGAACGGCGCGCGGGCGAACAGTTCGGCATAGTTGCCCCACTGGGGCGAGTCCGGCCAGAGCACGGCGTTCGCCGACAGCGTCTCCGCCTCGGTCTGCAACGACAGCGACACCATGTAGACCAGCGGCAGCACGGTCACCAGCGAGGCCAGCCCGAGCAGGGTGTAGAGCAGCGGCTTGCGCATCAGTACGTGACCTCCCCGCGCCGCCCGGCCCGCAGCTGGATCAGCGTGAACGCCACGATCACGAACAGCAGCAACACCGACTGCGCCGAGGAGTAACCGAAGTCCCTGGCGCGGAAGGCGACGTTGAAGATGTGGAAGACGGACAGGTCGGTGGCGTCGCCGGGGCCGCCGTTGGTGATGATGTACGCCTGCCCGAACGCCTGCAGCCCCGAGATGACCGAGATCACCGAGACGAACAGCGTCGTGGGCGCGAGCAGCGGCAGCGTGATCCGCCAGAACCGGCGCCACGCGTCCGCCCCGTCGATCCTGGCCGCCTCCTGGTAGGTCTCGGGGATGCCCTGCAGCCCGGCCAGGAACAACACCATCGTGTAGCCGACGCCCTGCCACAGCGTGACGGCGGCGATGGTGAGCAGCGGGGCGGTGTTGAGCCACTGCTGCTCGGGCAGCCCGGCCGCGGCCAGCACCCGGTTCAGCACGCCGAGCTCGGGGTCGAGGATGTTGCGCCACAGCAGCCCGACGATCGCCACCGAGGTCAGGTACGGCACCAGCAGCAGCACCCGGAAGGCCACCCGGCCCTTGAGCGGCTGGTCGAGCGCCAGCGCCAGGGCCAGCCCGAGCACGATCGACCCGGCCACCACGGCCACCGCGAAGACCACCGTGACCAGGAACGAGTGCCGCACCGCCGGGTCGCCCAGCGCCTGGCCGTAGTTGGCCAGGCCGCTCCACTGGTCCGCCTGTGGCCCGGTGCGCAGGCTGGTGGCCGCCACGTTGCCGATCGGCAGGTAGAAGAAGGCCGTGAAGAACAGGATCGCCGGGAGCAGGAACAGGTAGGCGGTCCTGGCATAACGTCCCGCCAGGGTGCGGGGCCTCATTTGAGGAAGCCCTCCGCCGCCTCGGTGAACGTGCCGAGCGCCTCGGCGGCCGGCTGGTTCTGGATGAGGACCTGCTGGTACATGACCTTGAGCTGCTCCTCCCACTTGCCGAGCTGCCCGGTGAGGCGGACCTGCTGCGACGAGTCCTGGGCATAGGGCAGGGCGTCGGCGAAGACCTTGATGGCCTCGTCCGACTGCACCTCGGGCAGGTCCGCCCAAGAGGTACGCGGCATGAGCATGCCGGTCTCCTTGGTGGCGGCCTGCTCGACCTTGAGGTCGGTGATGCGCTTGATGAAGTCCCACGACAGATCGGGCCTGGCCGCCTTGGCGGGCACGAACATGCTGACGCCCGCCGCCTGGGTGGCCTGCTCCTTGTGCTTCAGCGGCGGCGCGACACCCAGCTCGACGTCGGGGCTGGTCTTCCTGATCGGGTCCAGGTCCCAGGGGCCGGTGAGGATCATGGCGGCACGCTTGGCCGAGAACAGCTTCTGCGGGCCCGAGTAGTCGGTGCTCGACACCGGCACGGGGGCCACCTTGTGCTTGTGAACCAGGTCGGCCTGGAACTGCAAGGCGGCGACCGCGTCCGCGACCGGTGTCATGACTTTTCCGGTTTCGGGGTCGTACGGGGTGACGCCGGCCTGCACGAGCCAGGGCCAGACGTAGGTGTAGTCCTGGTTGAGCGCGACGCCGTACACGCCGTCCTTGGTCAGCTTCTGGGCGGCGGCGAGGAACTCCTCCCAGGTGGTCGGCACCTCCACCCCGGCGTCCCTGAGCATGGCCTTGTTGTAGAAGAGCGTGTTGCAGGTCAGGTGGAGCTGCACGCCGTACACCTTGTCCTGATACGAGTTGCGCTCGACCGTGACGGGGCGCCAGTCGGACGGGAAGCCCATCGCGGCGCCGTCGCGGTCGACGTAATCCTGCAGCGAGCGGGCGTTGCCGGAGATGGCGAACTCCTGCACCCACCCGCCGGGCTCCTCGACCAGGTCGGGCACGGTCCCCGAGGCGAAGTCGGCCAGCAGCCTGGTCCGCAGGTCGGGCCACTGGTACTTCTGCAGGTTGACCTTGACCTTGTTGGCCTGCTCGAACTCGGCGATCACCGTGCGGTAGGCCTGGTAGTCGTGGCCCGCGTTCCAGTAGACGGTGAAGGTCCCCGGCGCGGCGGTCTGCGCGGTCGGGGCTCCCGCGCAGGACGACAACACCGGTACGGCGGCGGCCGCCCCGGCGAGGCGGAGCAGGTCACGGCGGGAGAGATAGGAGGGGGACATCTCGGTTTTCCCTTCTAGGACGAGCCCCGCCGCACGAAGGTCCAGGGACGGACGATCTCGCGGGCGGGCGGCGGCTCCTCGGCCTGGAGGCGGTCGAAGAGCAGGCGTACGACGTCGGTGTAGTCGTGCCTGAGCGGGCCGACGGTGCTGAGCTGCGGATTGCTGATGAGACCCTCGTCGATGTTGCCGGCGCCGACGATCGCGACGTCGCCGGGGACGCTGAGCCCGAGATCCCTGGCGGCCCAGATCGCGCTGATCGCGGCCCTGTCGGAGGCGGCGAAGATCGCGTCGGGGCGGTCGGGGGAACGCAGGAGCTCGGTCGCGGTCTGGTAGGCCGCCACCCGGTCGTCCGCGCCCGAGGTGACGATCCGCTGGTCCACGCCGTGCCGTTCCAGGGCCGTGGTGTAGCCGAGCAGCCTGCCGGCGGGCCGGTCGCGGTAGAGCTCGTGGCGGTGGGCCATGAACGCGATGCGCCGCCTGCCCTGCGCCAGCAGGTGCTCGACCGCCTCGGCGCACGCCTCCGTCTCCGGAGTGCGTACGACGTCGCAACCCTCCAGACCGCTCTCGTTGCTCAGCACCACCATCGGCAGCCCGGTGGCGGCGAGCCCGGTGAGCAGGTCGTGGGTGAGGTGGTCGCCGACCACGTTGACCAGCGCGCCGTCGGCGATCCCGCCGCGCAGCACGTCGACGGCGGCGCTCGCGCGGGCCTCGGAGTAGACGGCGAGCGTGACCACGGAGTAGCCGCGCGCGTCCGCCATCTCGTGCAGGTCCGTGGCCAGCCGCTCGTCGGTGGGCACGCCGCCGAGCGAGCTCAGCACCAGGCAGACCCGCTGCGTACGGCGTTTGCGCAGGCTCCTGGCGGCCTGGTTGGGGGTGTAGCCGAGCTGCCTGGCCGCGTCGAGCACCCGCTGCCTCGTCTCGGCGGCCACCGGACGGTCCCGGCCGCTGAGCACGTAGGAGACGGTCGCGACCGACACGTTCGCCAGCTCGGCCACTTGTCGCACTGTTGGTCTCATGTTAGTCGAATAACCTAGCATTCCCTACTGGAATATGGGGATTCGCGGGGTCGATAGCTCGGTGAAATGGCTGAGATGGGGGTGGTTCCCTACCTCGGCGCCGCTGGTTGTTGTGAAACGATTAACACCATATTTCGCGGCGTTCGCCGGATCAATAGTGCCTGCTACGTGATCACGCCAGGATTCTGACGGGGTCGGCCAGCAGCTCCAGGAACGCCTGCATCCAGGCGGCGGCGACCGTCCCGTCGATCGGGCGGTGATCGACGGACAGCGTCACGCGCATCACCTCGCCCGCCTTCAGCTTGCCGCCCTTGACGACGGGCTCCTGGCGTACGGCGCCGACGGCGAGGATGGCGGACTGGGGCGGGTTGATGATCGCGGCGAACTCCTCCACGCCGAACATGCCCAGGTTCGTCACGGTCAGCACGCCGCCTTCGAGCTCGCCCTGCCGCAACCGCCCGGCTCTCGCTCTCTTGGCGAAGTCCTGCGTGGCGTCGGCGATCGTCATGACGGACTGCTGCTCGACCGACCTGAGCACGGGGGTCACGAGGCCGCGATCGGTCGCGATGGCCACCGACAGGTCTACCGTGCCGAACTGGCGGGTCGCCTCCGGGGTCCAGATGACGTTCATGTCGGGGACTCGCTGGTGGGCGTGGGCGACGGCCTTGATCACCAGGTCGTTGATGGAGATCTTCCGCTGGGCGCCCTCGTTGAGGTGGCGGCGGAGTTCGAGCAGCTTGCCGACGTGGGCGGTGCCGCGCAGGTAGAAGTGGGGCGTGGTCTGCTTGCTCGTGGTCAACCGCGACGCGATCGCCTGCCGGGCCCGCGTATGCGGCACCTCGGTGACCGCGCCGGGACTGGTTTCCGGCCCCTGACGCGCCGCGACGGCTGCGTCCGGGATCCGGCTGACCGGTGCCTCGGCCGGGATCCGGCTCGCTGGGGCGGGCTCGGCCGGGGCCTGGTGGGCGGCGACGGGGGTGTCGCGCGGCGTGAACGTGGTGCGGTGCTCGATCGCCGCCTCCACGTCCCGGCGGATGATGCGCCCGTTCGGGCCGGTGCCGGTGATGTCCTCGATCGGCAGGCGCGCCTCCCGGGCCAGCCGCCGCGCCAGCGGGCTGGAGAAGAGCCGCGCGGGCCGATCGGGGGCAGCCCGGCCCGGCCGGGTGGCCGCCCCATCGGAGGCGGCGGTGGTCAGGTCGGTGACGAGCCGGTCGAGGTCGTCCACGTGCTCCCCCAGGTCGCCGACGATCGCGATGGCCGTTCCGACCGCCAGAGTGGCGCCCTCCGCCGCCAGCGGGCGCAGCAGGACACCGTCGGCCTCGGCCTCGACGTCCACCACGGCCTTGTCCGTCTCCACCGTGGCGATCACGTCCCCGGCCGCGAACGGCGTGTCCACCGCGACCGCCCACCCCTGCAGGACCGCTTCGGTGGCGTTCGCGGCCACCTCGGGCATGCGCAACAACCGAGCCATCAGGCGGCCACCTCCGGCCTGTGCGACACCCGAGCCATCAGTACGCCGCCATCTCGGCGAGCTTGGCGGCCACTTCGTCCTCCTGGGCGATGGCCGCCCGCTCCAGCACCTTGCTGATGCTCGGCGACGCCTCACCCCCGGTCACCCGCTGCACCGGCTGGTCCAGCCAGTCGAAGAGCCGGCGCTGGAGCTCGTCGGCCAGCCACCCGCCATATGACGTCCCCACCGGCCCCTGCTCGGCGATCAGTACGTTGTTCGTCTTCCGGACGCTGGCCCCGATCGTGTCCCAGTCGATGCTGGCCCGGTCGAGCCAGCGCAGGTCGATCACCTCCGCGTCCAGGTCGAGCGACTCGACGGCACGCAGCACGTACGAGGTCATGGCCAGGTACGTCAACACGGTCAGCCGCGAGCCCGCGCGCCGGACGGCGGCCCTGCCGACCGGGATGCAGTAGTCCAGGTCGTCGACCGGACCCTCGCCCGTCGAGGCGTACAGGTCGACGTGTTCCAGGACGACGACGGGGTCCTTGCAGCGCAGGGCGCTGTTCATCAGCCCCACGTAGTCGAACGGCGTCGTCGGCGCGACGATCCGCCAGCCCGGCGCGGTGGCGAAGATGCCGGCGGGGTCCATCGAGTGCTGGGAGCCGTACCCAGTGCCCATGGCGACCTTGCTGCGCAGGACCAGTGGCATGGCGTCGTCGCCCCCGTACATGTGCCTGGCCTTGGCGATCTGGTTGAACAGCTGGTCCGCCGCGACCCACATGAAGTCGGCGTACATGAGCTCGGCCACCGGCACGTGGCGCCCGTCGGAGGCGATGCCGCCGGCCAGCCCGGTGAAGGCGTTCTCGCTGATCGGGGTGCCCAGCACGCGGTCGGGGAAGGCGTCCTTGAGGCCGCGGGTGGCGCCGTTGGTGCCGCCGTTGAGGCGGTGCACGTCCTCGCCCAGCACGACGATCGACTCGTCGGCCCGCATCCGCCGCGCCATCACCCCGGCCACGGCGTCGATGAACTTCTGCTCGGCCAGCTCCCCCGCGAACGTGTCACGGTCGGCGAAGCGCACTCCCGCGAACTCCCCGAGATCCCCTCGGACGCCCACGTGCGCGAAGCCCGGGTCGGGCCACTCCGCAGGCTTGATCCTGCGCTGTCCTGGCTTGCCGCCGGGCAGGGGTTCGAGCAGGACGTCGCCTATGTCCACCATGAGCTCCCTGGCCCGCGCGGCGGCGCCGTCGATGTCAGGACCGGCCAGGATGCCGCGGCGCACGAGGTGACCGGACAGCTGCGCGATCGGGTCGCGGGCGCGCCACTCCTGCTCCTCCTCCCTGGTCCGGTAGCCGAACGCGCTGCCGGGGAAGGGGCCGTTCTGGTGGAAATATCGGTAGACGTCCGCCTCGACGACGGCGGGGCCGTTGCCCGCCCTCATGTGCGCGAGCGCCTCGCGCATGGCCAGGTGGACGGCGAGCACGTCCATGCCGTCCACCTTCCAGCTCGCGATGCCGAAGCCGGGGCCGCGGGCCGAGAGCCTGGGCTCGCCGGTCGCCTCGGCGACGGCGGTGGAGACGGCGTAGCGGTTGTTCTCGACGAAGAAGCAGAGGGGCAGGCGCCAGGCGGCGGCCAGGTTCAGGGTCTCCAGGGTGGAGCCGATGTTGGCGGCGCCGTCGCCGAAGTACGTCACCGCCACCGTGTAGCCGCTGGGCCCGGTGCCCGCCTGCCGGTGCGCCCACGCCGACCCGGCCGCGAACGGGACGCCGCCCCCGACGATCGCGTTCGTGCCGATGGCGCCGGCCTCTTTCCAGCGCAGGTGCATGGAGCCGCCGCGGCCGTGGCTGAAGCCCCGGTCCAGCCCGCAGATCTCGGCGAGCGTACGCAGCAGCACCCCGCGTACCTCAGGCGAGAAGTCCCTGGCCGGGTCGATGCCCTTGGGCTCCACGTAGGCCAGCGCCTTGGCCAGGAACTGGTGGTGTCCCCGGTGCGAGCCGTTGACCGTGTCAACGCTCGTCAACGGCAGGATCGAGCCGACCGCGCCGCCCTCCTGCCCGATGCTGGAGTGGGCGGGGCCGTGCACGAGGCCGGACTTGGCGAGGTCGAGCACGTACTCCTCGAACGTCCTGATCAGCAGCAGCTGGCCGAGCATGCTCGTGAGCAGGTGCGGGTCGGCCGCGTCCCAGTCCTCTTCCGTGGCGACGACCTCGACCCAGGGCGCCCGCGGTTCGAGCCGGTGATGCTGAGGCATTCCTCAGCCTTACACGGGATGGATCCAAAGAACAGCCCTTTCCGGCTCGCCAGGGCCGGAGTACGCTGCTTTGGATCCAAAAAGGAAGGGGCGGCATGAGCGGACTTCCAGGGCTGAGCCGGGTGGACCACATCGGCTTCACGGTGCCCGATCTGGAGGAGGCCAGGACGTTCCTGGTGGACGTGCTCGGCTGCGAGTACATGTACTCGCTCGGCCCCTTCCGGCACGACGAGAGCTCGTGGATGAAGGAGCACCTCAACGTGCACCCGCGGGCGGTGATGGAACGGCTGCACTTCTTCAGGTGCGGCGGGCAGGCGATCTTCGAGGTGTTCCAGTACGCCGCGCCCGGCCAGCACCCCGAGGTCCCGCGCAACAGCGACATCGGCGGGCATCACGTGGCCCTGTACGTGGACGACCTGGACGCCGCGGTGACCTACCTGCGCGAACAGGGCGTTCAGGTGCTCGGGGAGCCGACGGTCAGCAGGGGGCCGAGCGAGGGCCAGCGCTGGGTCTACTTCCTCGCCCCTTGGGGGATGCAGTTCGAGCTGGTCTCGTACCCGGATGGCAAGGCGTTCGACCGTGCGGGCGCCTGAGAGCGAGCGGGTGGCCGACCACCTGCGCGCGGCCATACTCAGCGGCGCGATCGCGCCCGGCGCGCGGATCAGGCAGGAGGAGCTGGCCGAGCGCCTCGGGTCCAGCCGCCTGCCGGTACGCGAGGCGCTGCGCATGCTGGAGGCCGAGGGCCTCACGGAGCACCACCCGCGCAGGGGCGCCCGCGTGCCCCGGCTCGGCATGCACCAGGTGGACGTGATCTACCAGATGCGCGAGCGCCTCGAACCCCTGGCCCTGTCCGAGAGCATCCCGCGCCTCACGGACGACGACCACCGTCGCCTGGCGCTGATCCAGGACAAGATCGAGGCGAACGCCGACCTCGGCGAGTTCCTCGCCCTCGACCGCGAGTTCCACCTGCTCACCTACTCGGGTTGCGCGATCGAGCAGCTCTCGGCCATGGTCGTCAGGTTGTGGAACACGACCCAGCACCACCGGCGGGAGTTCATGCGGATCACCGGCCCTGAGCGGCGCTGGGTGGTCAACGCCGAGCACCGGCTGCTGCTGGACGCCATCGAACGGCGCGACGCCGTGGACGCCGAACGCTGCCTGAGCGGCCACATCAGGCGCACGCGAGTGGAGCTCTCCCAGCATCCGGAGGTCTTCGCGGAGGAGGGGATGCGGCGGTGACGCGGTTAACCGTCAACGGCACGCCTGTCGAAGTCACGACCGACCCCGGTGCCCCGCTCCTGGACGTGCTGCGCGGCGAGCTGGGGCTGGCCGGGACCAGGTTCGGGTGCGGGGAGGGCCTGTGCGGGGCCTGCTTCGTGCTGCTGGACGAGCGGGTGGTGGCCTCCTGCGACACGCCCCTGTCAGCCGCCGAGGGCCGGGAAGTGGTGACCGTCGAGGGCCTCGCCCCCGGGGAGGAGCTGCACCCGGTGCAGCGGGCGATCCTGGAGGAGCAGGCCGGCCAGTGCGGCTACTGCCTGTCGGGGATGATGATCAGCGCCGCCGCCCTGCTGGCCTCCGAACCCCGGCCGGACGAGGAGGCCGTGGTGGCGGCCCTCGACCGCAACCTGTGCCGCTGCGGCGTGCACCGCCGCATCGTCCGCGCGGTGCTGAAGGTGGCCGAATGAGCGTGTCGGTGGGGCCGGACGGGGTCATCTCGGTGCGGGCCGGGAAGGTGGAGCTCGGGCAGGGCGTGCTCACCGCCCTCGCCCAGATCGCCGCCGACGCCCTGGGCGCCGACCTGGCCCAGGTCCGGATGTTGCCGGCCCGTACCGGCGAGGGGCCTGACGAGGGGTTGACGGCGGGAAGCATGTCGATCGCCCGATCAGGCCCGGCGCTGCGCGCGGCCTGCGCCCGCGTGCGCGCCGCCTGCACCGCCGAGGCCGCCCGCCGCTGGGACGTCTCCCCCGACCAGGTCACGGTACGGCGAGGCGAGTTCCGGTACGGCGACCAGACCACGACCTATGCCGGCCTGGCGAAGGCGGTGGACCTCGAAACCGGAGAGCCACCGATCCAGGACGAGCCGGCCGTGTTCGTGGGCGTCAGCGTCCCCAGACTCGACCTGCCCGACAAGGTGGCCGGGCGCCCCCGCTTCGTCCACGACCTCCGCCTGCCCGGCCAGCTCTACGGCCGCGTCCTCCGCCCGCCCTCTCCCGCCGCCCGGCTCAAGACCCTGACCCCGTACGAAGACCTGCACGTGGTACGCGACGGCTCGTTCCTGGGCGTGCTGGCCGAGACCGAACCCGAGGCCGACCGAGCGCTCGCCCGGCTCCGCAAGGCCGCCGAATGGGACGAGCGCGACACCCTCCCCGACGAACACGACCTGCACGGCTTCCTGAGAGAGGGCCCGCACGAGACCATCCAGGTGCACCCTGCCACCGGTGAGCAGCCGGAGGGCACGACCCTCGACGCGACCTACAGCAGGCCCTTCATCGCTCACGCCTCGATCGCCCCGAGTTGCGCCGCCGCCCGCTGGAACGCCGACGGCACCCTGGAGGTCTGGAGCCACACCCAGGGAGTGCATCCGCTGCGGAGGGCTCTCTCCCAGGTCCTGGGCCTGGCACCGGAAGACATCGAGGTGCGCCACGTCGAAGGCGCGGGCTGCTACGGCCACAACGCCGCCGACGACGTGGCCCTGGACGCCGCCCTGCTGGCCCGCGAGACCCCCGGCAGGCCGGTGCAGGTGCGGTGGAGCAGGCGCGACGAGCTGACCTGGGCGCCGTTCGGCTCGGCCATGTCGGTGGACGTGGCGGCGGTGGTGGACGCGGCGGGCCTGGTCCGCTCCTGGGAGTACGACATGTGGAGCCAGGGACACACCAGCCGCCCCGGCTACTCCGGTGCGCCAGGACTGCTCGCCGGCGCCCACCTGGAGCGCCCGTGGACCTACCCGGCCGCCGCCGACCCGCCACCGGCGTCCGGATCGGGCATGGCGCGCAACGCGGTGCCGATCTACGACTTCCCGCGCCTCGCGGTCACCGGTCACCGGGTCCTGGAGACGCCGATCCGCTCGTCGGCGCTGCGCTCGCTGGGCGCGTTCATGAACGTGTTCGCCATCGAGTCGTTCATGGACGAGCTCGCCCTGGCGGCGGGGCAGGACCCGCTCGCGTACCGGCTGGCGCACCTGAGCGACCCGCGCGGGCGGGAGGTCCTGCGGCGGGCGACCCGAGCGGCCGGATGGGGGTCGCCGAGGCCGGAGGGGCAGGGCCGCGGGCTCGGGTTCGCGCGGTACAAGGGCAACGGCGCCTACTGTGCGGTCGTGGCGGAGGTGGAGGCCGAGCACGACGTACGGGTGCGCCGCCTGACCATCGCCGTGGACGTCGGCCAGGTCGTCAACCCCGACGGGGTGCGCAACCAGATCGAGGGCGGCGCCACCCAGGCAGCGAGCTGGACGTTGAAGGAACGGGTGCGGTTCGACCGGCGCCGGATCACCAGCGGCGACTGGGAGAGCTACCCGATCCTGCGCTTCAGCGAGGCGCCCGAGGTGTCGGTGGAGCTGGTGGAGCACCCCGGCACGCCGTCCGTGGGCGCGGGCGAGGCCGCCCAGGGCCCGGTGGCAGCGGCCATCGCCAACGCGGTGGCGGACTCGATCGGCGTGCGCGTCCGCGACCTGCCCCTCACCCGAGACGCCATCCTCGCCGCGATCGAGCGCGCATGATCGGGGGCGGCCGCCGAGCGCCCGGGCACCGCCAAGCGATGCCCCTCGCCGTACGGCTGCGCCGCCCCAAGCCGGTCCGGTTCAGCCACTAGCGCAGGTGACCCGGCTCTGCGTAAATGCAGAAAAGTGCATCCGCTATGCAATTCTCATGCTATCCTGCAGAAAGTGGAGGTGGTGAGTCATGGCGACCAAGACAATCGGGTTCGCAGTGGGCGACGAGGATCGGGCTGACCTCGACGAACTGGTCGAGTACTTCGGACAGGGCAATCGGTCCGCCTACCTTCGGGCGACCATCAGGATCATGAAATCCGTGAAGCTGGCCGAGGAGCTTCGGGATCTGCAGGCCTACGGCCAGGGCAGGGTCGGCGAGCAGGGCATGACGTTGGAAGACATTCCGGAAATCACTCGGCGGATATTGAAGGGATAGCCGTGGCCGACCCCGTATCCGTGGTTTTCGACGTGAACGTCCTGGTCGGAGCGGCTGCGGGCGGCAACAGCCCCTTCCGATCATGGCCATCCCCGCCGCCCACGTCCGGAAACCCGTACGCGGACTGTCTCGGCATCATTGTCGATGCGGCGGAGTTCGCTTTGTGGCTGTCGCCGCACATCCTGGAGAACACCGCTCGCGTCCTGGGCAAGGGGCTCCTCTGGGAGGAAGAGAAGATCGAGCAGTACCTGTCCGTGTTGATCAGGGTGGCCCGGCACAGCGGCGGGGAGACCGTAGATCCGCCTCAAGTCGTATCCGACTGCGCGGACTGGGAGGACAACCGAATTCTCGACGTGGCCGCGCATGTCGGCGCTCTGCTGGTCGTCTCCGAAGACACGGACCTGACGTCGATGTCGCCTTGGCGGGGGACGCCGATTCTCCGACCGCGTGAGTTCGCCGCAAAAGTCGACGGCATGCGACGAACCCGCCGCAGGTCCCGCTGAAGGCAAGTCGGGTGGTCCTGGCGAGATCGTCACAGTGCAGAATCGACCGTGTCAGCGAGAGCCCTTGGCTTCGAGCAGTTGCGGCGAACTCGCTGTGGGAAGACCTCCTTGATGGGCGCGCACGGTAGGCGGATTGCGGAAGCCGCTGGATCAGGGCCAAGTCACCGACAGGCTCGCGACGGGCGAGGAGTCGCCAGTGCCGCATCATGGCTCGGCTCTGCCCGTGGCCCAGGCCCACGCGGCGATTCAGTACGGGTTGGCAATCACCAGGTCCTGTGCCGGGAACAAGGTCAGCACCCGGCAGCCGTCCTGCGTGACCACGACCTCCTCCTCGATCCTGGCCGCCGAGAACCCGTCGCTCGCCGGGCAGTACGTCTCCAGCGCGAACACCATCCCGGCCCGCAACTCGATCGGCTCCCGCATGCTGTTGAGCCGCGAGATGATCGGCCGCTCGTGCAGCCCGAGCCCCAGCCCGTGCCCGAACTGCAGGCCGAACGCCGCCATCTCGTCCTCGAACCCGAACGAGGTGGCCTCCGGCCACACCGCCGCCACCTGGTCCGTGCCGACCCCCGGCTTGATCATGCCGATCGACGCGTCCATCCACTCCCGGGCCTTGGTGTACGCGTCCCGCTGTGAGGCGGTGGCGCTGCCCACGCTGAACGTCCGGTAGTAACACGTCCGGTAGCCGTTGAAGGAGTGGATGATGTCGAAGAACGCCTGGTCGCCGGGCCGGATCAGCCGGTCGGAGAAGTTGTGCGGATGCGGGTTGCACCGCTCGCCGCTGACCGCGTTGATCGCCTCCACCTGGTCGGAGCCCATCTCGTAGAGGCGCTTGTTGGCCAGCGCCACGATCTCGTTCTCCCTGATGCCGGGTTTGAGCGCCTCCACGATGTCCTGGTAGACGCCGTCCACCATGGCCGCGGCCTGCGTGAGCAACATGATCTCGTCGGGGGACTTGATCTGCCGCGCGTCCAGCATGAGCTGCTGCGCGTCCACCACCCGCAGCCCCTGCCGCTGCATCTCGAACAGGAACGGCGGCTCGACGATGTCCACGCCCACCGGGGCGTCGGCCAGCCCGGCGTCCGCCAGCAGGCCCTTGATCTGGCGGATCGCGTCGGCCATCAGCCCGGCAGTGGGGGCGATGGCGCCGCGCAGGCCCAGCATGCCCGCGTGGCAGTCGGCCGGGTCCAGCCACGGGCTGTAGAGCCGGTGGTGCCGGGCCGCCGAGCCGAAGTCCCACAGTTTCGGCCGGCCGTCGCGGGTGAGGAGGGCGTACCTGGTCATCTTGTCGCCGAGGGCGCCGCCGATCCAGGTCTGAGTGACGTACCGGATGTTGTAGAAGTCGAAGAGCAGGAAGGCGCCGCACTCGCTGGACTCCAGGGCGGCGCGGGCGCGGCGCAGCCGGTAGTCCCTGAGCCGGGGGAAGTCGACGCGCTGCTCGTAGTCGACCCCCATGTGGCCTGGTGAGGGTAGCGGCCCAACAGGCGCGGTCATGAGCCGAGCCCGTCGTCCACAGCCACGTCCACCCCGGCCTTGGCCAGCCGTTCGGCCATGGGCGCTCCCATCCGGCCGGTGCCGATCCAGCCCACCCGCTGTCGTGTCCAGGTCATCGGGTCTCGCCTTTCGCAAGCCGCTGGGCCAGCCAGTCGGCGCACCAGCCGCGCTCGTCCACCATCATCAGCTCTCATTCCTTTGGGCTGCCTTCGTCGGGATGCCGCCCAGGTAGAGCGACGCGATCTCGGGGTTGTCCCGGACTGCGGCGGCCGTGCCGGTGAGGCGTACCCTGCCGCCTTCCATCACCACGCCGTGCGTGGCCAGCCCGAGTCCGAGCCGGACGTTCTGCTCGACCAGCAGCACGGTGGTGCCCGCCCGGTTGAGCTCGTGGATGACCTCGGCGACCCCGGCCAGGCCACGCGGGTCGAGGCCGAGCGACGGCTCGTCGAGCAGGATCAGCCTCGGGTCGAGCATGAGGCACCTGGCGATCTCGACCATCCGCCGCTGGCCGCCGCTGAGATTGCCGGCGTGGTCGCGGGCCCGCTCGGCGACGATGGGGAGCCGCTGCCTGACCTGATCGAAGCGGTCGCGCAGGAGCCTGCGGTCCTTGCGGATCAGGTAGCCGCCCATGAGCACGTTCTCCTGCACAGACATGGCGGGGAACAGGGCGTGCGACTGCGGCACCTGGGCGATGCCCCTGCGCAGGATGTCGTCGGGGGCGCGCCCGCCGATGGGCGCGCCGTCCATGCGGATCTCGCCCTCGGTGGGGGCGAGCAGGCCGCTGATGACGCGCAGCACGGTGGACTTGCCGGCGCCGTTGGGGCCGACGACGCAGGTGATCGTGCCCGCCGCGCATTCGAGGTCGACGCCCTGGAGCACGCTGCCGCCGCCGTACCCCGCGACGACCGCCTTGAGCTGCAACATCTATCTCACCACCGGCAACCAGTCGTCCCCGAGGTAGGCGTCCAGCACCACCGGGTCCTCTCGTACGCGCCCCGGCGGCCCTTCGGCGATCAGCCGGCCGCCCGCGAGCACGGCGACCGGGTCGCACAGGTCGAGCACGAGCGGGATGTTGTGCTCGACGACGAGGAAGGTGACGCCGTTCGCGTTCAGCTCGCGGATCACGTCGGTGATGTGGCCGAGCAGGCTCGGGTTCACTCCCCCGGCGGGCTCGTCGAGCAGGATCAGCTTGGGTTCGAGCATGAGGACCTGGGCCAGCTCGACCAGCTTCTGCTGCCCGTACGACAGCGCGCCCGCCGGTTGTTCCGCGAAGCGGCCGAGGCCGACGAGGTCGAGCAGGTCGCGGGCGCGTTCGGCCTCGTGGCCGTGGACGGCGTCGGACCACATCGTGCGCCAGCGGGAGTCGGCCAGCGGGGCGACCACGTTCTCCCGTACGGTCATGTCCTTGAACAACCTGGTCACCTGGTACGACCGCCCGAGCCCGAGATGGCAGCGCCGCCAGGGCCGCAGCCCGTCGATGCGCCGCCCGTCGAACCAGATCTCGCCGGAGTCGGCCGGCAGACCCCCGGTGATCAGGTTGAACAGCGTGGTCTTGCCGGAGCCGTTCGGCCCGATCAGCGCCGTGATGGTGCCCTGGCGGACGTCCAGCGAGACGTCGTCCACCGCGGTGAGCCCGCCGAACCGCTTGGACACGCCACGGATCGACAGCAGGACCCCACCGGGTTCGGGAGGGGGCACCCGTTCGCGCACGGAAAAGGCCTGCTCGATGTACTCGATCTGCGCCGGATGCCGCCGGCGCCACCACGCCTCGACAGTCGGCAGCAGGCCCTTGGGCAGGAACAACACCACGAGCACGAGCGCGCCCCCGAACAGCAGCACCCGCGACTGCACCCCGCCCGCGTAGACGGTGGCCGCCTCGCTGACCAGGTTGACGGCGAACGCCCCCACCACGGGCCCGTACAGCGTGCCGCGCCCGCCGGCCAGCGCGGCGAGCACGATCGTCACGCTGCCCAGGATCGCGAAGGAGCCGACCGGATTGATGAACGTCAGGTAGTAGGCGTAGACGCCACCGGCCACCCCGATGAAGAACGCGCTCGCCGCGTAGGCGACCACCTTGAACCGCGTCGTGTCGACCCCGATGGAGGCCGCCTTGCCCTCGTCCGCCCTGATCGCCACCAGCCCCGTGCCGAACTTGGTGCGCCTGATCCACGCGCTGAACAACACCGTCAGCACCAGCAGCACGAGGAAGGCGTAGTAGAACGGGATGTTCTGGAAGTCGCGGTGCCAGAACGGCAGCTCCAGCGTGATCCCGTCCGAGCCGCGCGTGAGGCCCCTGGAGTTCACCGCGAGGATCTGCGCCGCCAGCAACATCGCGATCGTGATGATCACGAACGCGTGACCGCGGGTCCTGAGCACGACCGTGCCGATCAGCACCGCGATGACCGTGGCGGTCACCCCGCCGAGCGGCGCCACCCACAGCGGGTTGACGCCCCACCGCATGGCCAGGATCCCCACCGTGTACGACCCCAGCCCCAGGAACATGCTGTGCCCGAGCGAGATGTATCCGGCGTACCCGGAGATGATGTTCCAGCTCGACGCCTGGATCGCCAGCAGGAATCCGACCAGCAGCACCCCCTGCGGATAGGGCTGCCACGGGTTGACCACGGGGTAGACGAGCAGCACGACCAGGCAGGCCGCCGCGACGAGGTGCGCGCGCCTCATGCCGCGTCCTCCCTGAGCCGGGCCCCGAACAACCCCTGGGGCCTGACCAGCAGCACCGCCATGATCACCAGGTAGAACACCAGCGTGGACCAGCCCAGCGAGCCGTAGGTCGCGGTCAGCGTCTCGGCCAGCCCGAGGATGGCCGCCCCGGCCACCGCGCCCGGCAGGCTGCCCAGCCCGCCGAGCACCACGATCCCGAGCAGCCGCGAGATCCACTCGTAGTGCGACGCGGGAAAGAACGGATACAACACCGACAGGATGGACCCGCCCACCCCGGCCGTGGCGCTGCCGATCGCGAACGCCAGCGCCGCCGTGCCCGCCGCGCTCACCCCTACCAGCGCCGCCCCGGAGGGGTTCTGGGTGGCCGCCCTGATCGCCCGCCCCGTCCACGTACGGTTGAGCACGTAGTACAGGACGGCCAGCACCCCCATCGCCGCCAGGAACCCGAACACCTGCGCCTTCGGCAACGAGATCGACGCGACCCGGAACGACTCCTCGAAGTACGACGGGCTGGCGGACTTGAACTTGTTGCCCGCGGTGAGGTTCAGCACCCCCTCGATGACCAGCGCGAACCCGAACGTCAGCAACACCGACATCGACGGCGACGACCCGCGGATGCGCGAGACCAGCAGCCGGTAGGAGAGCCACCCGAAGCCGAACATCAGCGGCGTGGTGATCACCGATGCCACGATCGGGTCGATCCCGGTCCGGTTCCACAACCACCAGGTGACCATCGCCACCAGCACCAGGAACGCGCCCTGCGCCACGTTGATGATCCGCATCACGCCGAAGATCAGCGTCAGCCCGGAGGCCATCAGGGCGTAGACCCCGCCGATCAGCAGGCCCAGCGCGACCGCCTGGATGAGGTGCGCCATCGTTCACTTCCAGCCGGGCTTGGGGTTCACCACGGTCTTCGTCGTCGCCAGCTCGGGCGGACCGACCACCTCGACCTTGCCGGCCTGCCACTGGGCGAGCAGGAAGCTGCCCTTCGGCTCGCCGGTCGCCTCCCAGCTCAGCGGCCCGAGCAGGGTCTGCACGGTGTTGGCGTGCAGCCAGTCCCTGATCTTGTCCTGGTCGATCACGCCGGCCTTCTCGACGGCGGCCTGCAACACCTGCGCGGCGGCGAACGCGTCCGCCGCGTCCTCGGCGGGCGCCGCGTCGTGCGCCTTCCGGTACGCGGCCACGAACTCGGCGTTCAGCGGCGTGGTCGCCTTCTCGTTCCAGCTCACCGTGTAGAAGACGCCCTCGGTGTTGGCCATGCCCACGCCGTCGCTGTACTGGCTGGAGTTGCTCGGCGCGGAGGTCTGGAAGAGCAACTTCGGCGAGAAGTCGAGTTGCTTGAGCGAGCGCACCAGCCCGACGCCGTCCTCGAACACCGCGCCCTGGGCGACCAGGTCGGGCTTCCTGCTGGCCAGGGTGCTGGCGACGCTCTGGAAGTTCGTGGTGTCGGCCGGGTAGAGCTCGCTGTAGACGGTCTTCACGCCCAGCGCCTCGAGCTGCTCCTGCATCGACTTGATGACGGGCTGCGCGAAGGGGTCGTCCTGGCTCGGGTACGCGGCCGTCTTGGGACGCTCGCTCTCCGGCAGCGACTTGACCCAGTTCACGAACACGTCGGCCTGGCGCGGCGCGGTGGCCGGCTGGGCGAAGAACAGGTACTTGAAGCCGCGCGAGAACATGTCCGGCGCGCCGCCCGCGGGCTCCACGAAGACCATACGGTTCTTCTCGGCGACGGCTGATGCGGGGTAGTTCAGCAGTGAGGAGAACGTGCCGAGCAGCAGGTCCACCTTGTCCTGCGTGATCAGCTTGGTGTAGTCGGCGACTACGGTGTCCTGGTTGCTCGCGTCGTCGACGATCTTGAGCTCGACCTGCCGGCCCAGGACGCCCCCCTTGGCGTTCACCATGTCGCGCCAGATCTCGTAACCGCGCTTGGCCTCGCTGCCCGGCTGGGCGAAGTCCCCGGTGAGCGGCAGGGAGACGCCGATGACGATGGGCTTGCTCACCTCGCCCGCCTGGGTCTCCGACGGGCGTTGCCCGCAGGCCGACAGTGCCAGGGCGGCCACGACCGCCAGCGTCACGATCAGGCTCAGGCGTGCGGGTCGTCGGGGAGATGGTGCGGTCATGAGCCCTCCTTCGATGAACTTTTCCGCCGCGCGCCGATCGTTCCCCGCAAACGATTGCGCTGGCTTGGAGCATCCGTTTCAATGCAGTTACTGTCAAGGGCCCAACGCAAACGAGTGCATGAACTTGGAGGGGGACGTGACACGACACCTGACGGTGGGCGCCTTCAGCCCGTCCGTGCTGTTGCGCACCGCCCGCCGCCTCGGCCTGCTCCGCGGCGACGTCTCCGAGGAACCGGTGGCGTCCTCGCCGGCGCAGTTCCGCTCGTTGCTCGACGGCGCCATCGACGCCGCGCTGACCAGCCCCGACAACGTGCTCGCCTACCGCTTCGTCCCGGGCAACCCGCTCGGCCGGACCGCCGACGTTCGGATCGTCTCCGCCGTGGACCGCGGCCTCGGCCTGGCCCTCTACGCTCGCCCGGGCCTGACCTCGGCGGCCGAGCTGAAGGGCGAGCTGATCGGGGTCGACGTGCCGGACTCGGGGTTCGCGTTCGCGCTCTACGCGCTGCTCGACGGGCTCGGCCTGCGCCCCGGCGACTACCGACTCGCCGCGCTCGGCTCCACGCCGCGCCGCCTGGACGCGCTGCTGACCGGCGGCTGCGCGGCGACCATGCTGAACGCGGGCTCCGACCTGCGTGCGGAAGACGCGGGAGCGGTACGGCTGGCCGGCGTGCCCCGCCCGTACCTGGGGACGGTCCTGTGCGCCGTGGGCGCGGATCCGGCCGTGCGGGCCCTCGCCGGCGACCTGCGCGAGACCACCCGCACGATCCTGCGAGGCGAGGCCGACGACGTCGTCACGGAGGAGGCGGCCAAGGCGCTCGGGCTGTCACCGGCCACCGCAGCGCGCTACCTTCACCGGTTGACGGATCCCGACGAGGGCCTCGTCACCGATGGCCGCGCCGACGCGGAGTCGCTCTCCACGGTCATCGACCTGAGGCGCCGCTACGGCACGGCCCCCGGCAAAGACGTGCTCCCCGACCTGCTGGGAGAAGGCGGCCGATGACCAACCCCAACCCGTTGCCGGCCCCGACGCTCCGCGACGTCGCCGAGGCCGCCGGGGTGCACACCGCCACCGCCTCGCGCGCCCTGAACCCCAAGACCCGCCGGCAGATCAGCGCGGAGACGGCCCGCCGCGTCATGCGGGCCGCGGAGGCTCTCGGCTACCAGCCCAACTCGTTCGCCCGCGGCCTGAAGACCTCCCGCTCCAGCACCGTGGGCCTGGTCATCCCCGACCTCACCAACCCGCTGTTCCCCCCGATCGTCCGCGGCGTGGAGAGCGTGCTCGAATCCGACGGCTACAACGTCTGGATCGTCAACACCGACAACGACGACAACCGCGAACGCGCCAAGATCGAGTCGCTGCGCTCCCGCCAGGTGGAGGGCCTCATCGTCGCCACCGCCCGCCTGGAACACCCCCTGCTCCAGCAGCTGCACGAGCAGGGCGTCACCATGGTCCTGATCAACCGCCAGGTGGAGAACCTGCGGATCCCCGCCGTCACCGGCGACGACGCGACGGGCGTGGCGGCCGCGGTCCGCCACCTGGCGGACCTGGGCCACACCAGGATCGCCCACCTGTCGGGTCCCCTGTCCACCTCCACCGGCCACGTCCGGTTCCAGGCCTTCCGCCACGCGGTACGCGACCACGGCCTGCCCGACGACCTCATCGTGGAGTGCGCTCATTGGAGCGAGGCCGACGGCGCCACCGCCATGCGCGACCTCATGAGCCGGACCACCGGCTGCACTGCGGTCGTGGCCGGCAACGACCTGATCGCGCTCGGCTGCTACGACGTCTTCGCCGAACGCGGCCTGTCCTGCCCGCGGGACATCAGCGTCATCGGCTTCAACGACATGCCCTTCCTGGACAAGCTGCGCCCGCCGCTGACGACGGTCGCGGTGCCGCACCACGAGCTGGGGGCGGAGGCCGCGCGCATGCTCCTGGACTGCATCGATGAGCCGGACCGCCCGGCCCGCTCCCTCCTGCTCCCCGTCTCCCTGGTCGTCCGCGACTCCACGGCCCCGCCGCGACGATGATCGTCCACCGAGCACCGGCCACAGCTAGCGTGGCGGACACCTGAGAGCTGCCGCGAGGACCGCCACCACCGCTCCACGCACTGAGCCCGCAACCACGCGGTACGCAACTGCGTACGCCGTGCGCTAGCGTGGGCGGCATGCCAGCAGACGAGCAGCCGATCCCGTCGGTGTGGGCCCGCCCGCGCAAGGAGCGGGAGCAGCCGGCGCTGAGCCGGGAGCACATCGTGGCCGAGGCCGTCCGGCTGCTCGACGAGGAGGGCGTCGAGGCCCTGAGCATGCGTCGCCTGGGCAGCAGGCTGAGTGCCGGGGCCACCTCGCTCTACCGGCACGTGGCCAGCAAGGACGAGCTGTTCGAGCTGGCCGTGGACGAGGTCTACGGCGAGCTCCCCGTACCCGCCCCCGACGACACGGGAGACTGGCGGGCGAGCGTCGTGCACGTCGCCCGCGGCCTGCGCGCCACGATCCTGCGCCACCCCTGGCTCGCCGCCAAGCTCGGCGAGATGGGGCTGGCCTACCTCGGCCCCAACATGTTGCGGCAGTCCGAGCACCTGCTCGGCCTGTTCGAGTCGGCCGGCTTCCCTCTCGACGAGGCCGACCAGGCGGTGAACACGGTCATCGCCTACGTGCTCGGCATCTCGACCAGCGAGGCGGCCTGGTTGTCCATGGTCGCCCGCAGCGGCCAGAGCGAGCAGGAGTGGCTGGAGCGCCTGTGGCCCGCGGCCGAGCAGGCCGTCCAGGACTACCCGCGGCTGCGCGCCCGATACGCGGCGCAGCGCGGCGGCGACGCGACCAAAAGCAACGAGGACTCCTTCGAGTACGGCCTCCAGCGCGTCCTGGACGGCCTTCAGTCCCGCCTCGGCTGATCACCGGGCGGTTCCAGTCTTGCGACGTGGGGCCGAGCTACGGAAGGATCGCCCAGTCGAACCCCCCGCAGCTGCATGGCGTCATTGAGAGGCTTGTCGTGCGCACACAAGAAAATATCGAGCAGTTCGGTTACCGGCAGGAGTTACGTCGCGGGGTCGGGCTGACCGACCTCGTGTTCTATGGCTTGGTCTTCATGGTCCCGATCGCGCCCTTCGCGATCTTCGGTCTCGTCTACTCCCGCTCCGGCGGCATGCCGGTCCTGGCGTATGTCGTCGGGATGGTCGCGCTGCTGTTCACCGCCAATTCCTACGCGCAGATGGTCAAGGCGTTCCCGCTATCCGGCTCGGTCTACAACTACGCGGGCCGCGGCATCGCCCCGCCGGTCGGGTTCCTGACCGGGTGGATGATCCTGCTGGACTACATCCTCGTCCCGTGCCTGCTCTACCTCGTCGCGTCCATCGCCATGCACTCCAGCGTGCCGCAGGTGCCCGTCTGGGCCTGGCTGATCATCTTCGTGGCCGTCAACACGCTGATCAATCTGCGCGGTATCAGGATCACCGTCAAGCTCACCCGCGTGATGATCGTCGTCGAGCTGGTCGTCCTGGCGTTGTTCCTCATGATCGGCGTCTGGGCGCTCCTCCAGGGCAAGGGCAGCGGCTTCAGCCTCTCGCCGCTGTTCAACCCGGAGACGTTCTCCTGGCCGGTCGTCTTCGCCGCGGTCTCCGTGGCGGTGTTGTCGTTCCTCGGCTTCGACGGGATCAGCATGTTGGTCGAGGAGTCCACCGGCGGCTCGGCCCAGGTGGGCAGGGCCATGCGGCTGGCCCTGGTGCTGGCCGGCGTGTTGTTCATCACCCAGGTCTGGGTGGCCGCCCTGCTGGTGCCCGACCCCGCAGGGTTGCTGGTCAAGGACACCGGCACCGCGTTCTACGACGCGGCGGCCGTCGCCGGCGGCGAGTGGCTCAGGCACGTCACCACGACCGCCACCGCGCTCTCCTGGGGGCTGGCCAACACCCTGGTCGCCCAGGTCGCGGTGTCGCGCCTGCTGTTCGCGATGGCGCGCGACAGGCAACTCCCGTCCTTCCTCGCCAAGGTGTCGGTCAGGCACTCGGTGCCGGCCAACGCCATCGTGCTCATCTCGCTGCTCTCGGTGGGCCTGGGGGTCTGGATGTCCACCCGCGCCGACGGCGTGGACCTGCTCACGAGCCTGGTCAACATGGGCGCCATGGTGGCGTTCGTGGTCCTGCACGTGTCGGTCATCGTGCACTACTCGTTCCGCCGCGGCTCGAACAACCTCTGGTCGCATCTGCTCGCGCCGCTGATCGGGATGGGTATCCTCGTCTTCGTCGTGATCAACGCCAACATCCTGGCGCAGGTGGTGGGCCTGATCTGGCTCGGCGTCGGGGCCGTGGTGCTGATCGTCCTGTACGCCATGGGCCGCCGGCCGAGCGTGCAGGGCATGACCGCCGGACACGTGTAGCGAGCAAAGGACACCCGCCGCCATGAACCGGCTGCCGCTCCACCAGGACCTGTACCTCATCGCCCACGACCAGGCCGGCAAGCCCCTGATCCATCAGTCGTCGATGGAGCTCGGGCTGGCCGGCGCGGTGCTGCTCGAACTGGCGCTCGGCGGTCACGTCGCCGTCGCCGGGGGCCGGGCCGCCGCCTCGGTCCGCGGCTCCACCGGCGACACGATCGCCGACGACCTGGTCGCCCTCATCACGCGCGGCCACTCCGACGTCAGGTCCCTGATCAAGAAGGCGGCCGGCGGTCTCTACGACCGCACCCGCGAGGCCCTGCTCGCCTCCGGAGTGCTGGTACGGGTGAGCGGGCGGCGCATGGGCATGCTGCCGTACACGCGTTACCGGCTCGCCGACATCGCCTCGGTCGTACGGGCCTCTTCGGGGGTGCGCTCGGCGGTCGAGGGGTGGAAGCCGCCGGACGCGCGGTGCGCCGCGCTGTGCGGGCTGGTGGCGGTGTTGCGGCTGGAGGCGGAGCTCTACCTCGACCAGCCGGCGGGCCGGCTGGTCGGCCGCCTGCGCGAGATCGCCGCGGAGAGCTCGCCCGTGGCCGCGGAGCTGGTCGCGGTCGTCGACACGCTGGTCGGGGAGGCGGCCGTCGCCGTGTATCGCTGACCCGATACGTGGACTCTGCCCCTTATGAGAGTTACGCTCCGCTGGCCACTAGATGGGGGCAATCATGAGCTACACACTGTTACGCGGCACCTTCGTGATCCGGTATCCGGATCTCCCGCGGCAGGGTCCGGAGCCCGACGGAGACACCGTCAAGTTCCTGCCCGACTCGCCCGCGCTGGTCGAAGGGCTGCCGCGGCGCTCGGGCCGGCCGCCGAACATCAACGGCCGCGGCATCTCCGTACGGCTGGAGGCCGTGGACGCGCTGGAGACCCACTTCGAGGAGACGCACCAGGAGCTCGCCGGGGCCAACGCGGCGCGGGACGAGCTGCTGCGCCTGCTCGGCTTCACGAACGTGCGCTTCTGGGACGACCTGCCGAACAAGGTGCAGTCCGCCGACCAGGACTCCCTCCGCGGCCACGTGCTCACCAACGGCATCGACGCGAACGGGCGCCTGATCGCGTTCGTCTACCCGGGCGACCATCCGGGGACCGACGGGGCCGAGGTGTTCCTCGACGGACCGCTGGCGGACGCGTCCGTGAACGGGGCGCTGCTGGCCTCGGGACTGGTCTATCCGGCGTTCTACGCGACGCTGCCGGCCGAGCTGCGTACGCATCTGGCAGGGGTGTCGCAGGCGGCCAGGGAGAAGGCGCTGCCCACCGGCATCTGGCCGCGCTCGACGGCCGACCCGAACGGCGCGGCCGTGGTCGCCGATCTCGCCGCCGCCGAGGAACTGGTCATGTGGCCGAAGCTGTTCCGGCGCATCGTGCCGTACCTGGCGGCGGGGTTCACCTCCTTCGACGGCTTCGACGCCTGGCTGCGGGCGGACCCGGTCAACCGGGACGACGAGCTGTTCCTGCTCCGCAAGCTCGAACGGGGCAATCTGCACGACGTGGTCAAGGGAGCCGGTCAGCAGATCCAGCTGACGACGTGGCCCGAGGACTTCATCATCAGCCCGGACCCGGCGCCGCCGGGCACGCCCGTCAAGCCGCCGCTCATCGCGGCGGGCGACCTGCTGATCGTGGCCGCGCTCCCGGACCCGGTTGGGGCCGACCGCGGCAACGAAACCGTCACCGTCCTGAACGTCACGCCCGGCGCCATCGATCTCACGGGCTGGGCCCTCTCGGACGCCGCCGGCGGCCGCAAGCCCCTGAGCGGCACCGTCGAAGGCGGGGCGGCTCTGCGGGTGGTGCTGGACGCGAAGGTGCAACTGGGCAACCGGGGCGACACCATCATCCTGGTGGATCCCGGGGGGACGTCGATCGACCAGGTGACGTACAAGGAGGATCGCGTCAAGGCGGGCCGCACGATCTGCTTCGGCCGCTGACCACACCGGCTGGGCCGGGGTGTCAGGAAACGTCAGGAGAACAGGGCGCGGATTTGCGAGACGACCTCCACGATCACCGACACCTCGGCCGCCCGGACCGACAACCGCTTGAGTGCGTCCAGAATGCGCGACCGGTCCGGCTCCGCCTCCTCCAGCTCCCGCCGCACGTCGACTACGTCCCTGCGGGCCTGGGCGGGCTCGGTCAGGGCCGTCTCGTGCTCCCCGAGCAGCCGTTCGAGCCTGTCCAGGAGCGCCCCGAGCTCCCCGGCCGCCGGAGCGCCGACGTTGTTGACGGTGGCGCGGGCGTGCGCGCCCATCGCGATGGGGCCGCTGACGTTGCCACCGCTGATGTGCACCCCGTATTCCTCCGTGCCCATCGGAGCCTCCCTAAGCCGGTTTCGGGTTGTTGACGGTCGCCGAGGCGTGCTGGCCGAACGCGATCGGGCCGCTCACCGTCCCGCCCGCGCCCACCGACACCGTGTTCATGGTCACGCTGGCCGCCTGCAACCGGTACGCCCCCGTCTCCACCCTGCGCTCCTCCAGGAAGTCCAGGACCGCCTCGGTGAGCCGCTGCTCGATCATCCTGACGTATTTGGCGACGTCCAGCACCTGGATGTGGGTCTGCAGGTCCTCGCTGGCCCCGAGCTCGCGGACGCTGAAGCGGGACCCGTACGGATAGACGATGTGCTTGCGCGGGTCGGGTGCCGTCACGTTCTGGCGGATGGCCTGCACGGCGGTGCGCACGACGCGTACGGGCGCCGCCAGCACGTCACGCAGCAGCCGCAAGCGCAACACCTTGACCGCCTCCCACGCGATCCGCCCGCCGGTCATGGTGGGCAGGCGGTCGACCACGCGGTACGGCCCGAACGCCGGAGGCAGCACGGTGACCACGAACTGGGTGTAGAGCATCCGCCCCTCGACGGCCAGATAGATGAACGCCGAGGTCAGCGCCTCCTGATCCTCGGCCGGCGCGACGAGGTTGCCGTGCAGGTCACGGATCTCCTGCCCGGCGTTGTTGATCGTGACGCGCTGGTAGTAGCGCACGCCGCCCTGCGGATGGCGGGCGATGGCCGCGATCTCCTCCGGCGTGGCCTGGAACCTGGGCAGCCCGTCCTTGTCGATGAACGGGTGCGCCACCGGCGCCCGGTCGCGATGCCAGTCGGTGACCGTGAAGATCCCGCGCGTCACCACGTGATCGCCGATGTCGAGCCGCTGGATGCCCTCGTTGGGCCGCAACACGCGGTCGCGCATGTCCACGAGCCGGGCGCGGACGAAGGCGTGCAGCTCCACGGGGTCGATGTCGATCGGGTCGTCCTGCCGCCTGCTCGTCTGGCCGTCGCGTACGCGGTCGAGCTCCACGGCGATGGACCAGCTCCGCTCGATGGAACCGGCACCCATGAACGCGTCCTCGTTCGCGTACATGGTCACATTGCCCCACTGGGCCCTGCGGATGTAGTCGAGGCGGCGGCCCGTCTTGGGGTTGGTGACCCTGCTGATCGGCTCGGGCGTGCCCGGCCTGAGGGTGCCGGCCAGCGTCAGGTAGATCGCGATCCGGTAGACGACCGCGATGCCCAGCGTGACGACCGGGACGAGCAGGGCCTGCGCCAGGGACCCGCCGCCCGCGGTGCTGGGCGCGTCGAGACCGTAGAAGTCCTCGTACGGGCTCCGCTCCGAGAACAGGCCGCTCACCACGGTGACGACCTCGGTGAGGATGACCAGGAAGAGGAGGGCGAAGAGCGCGTAGGCCGCCCAGAGCCAGATCAGCACCCTCAGGAACAGCGGCCCGCGCCTGACCCCGTCCACCGTGAGGAGGGCGAAGGGAACGAGCGCGAACAGCCAGGTGACCGTGCTCAGCGGCGCGATCAGGAGGCCGATGACGAAGAACGCGGTGATCAGGCAGTCGCGGACCACGAGCATCGTGCGGGAGCGCCGGCAGTGGTGGATCACCGGCATGAGGTCGAATCCACCGTAGGAGGGAGGGACCGCCCTGAACGGGTCGAACAGCAGCTCGCCCAGCGTCCTGTCGCGGAAGCCGCCGTCCAGGTAAGCGGCGGCGCACAGGTAACGCGTCACGTTGCTCATCGGTGAAACGGCCGCATGCGTATCGCGCAGGGAGTCCGCACCGGAGCTATTGAGAACCATGGCCCTCTCCCGTCGTTTTCACGTGCGGGCCGAGCTTATGGTGGGCGATTGCTTCAAGGGTACGTTGTTATCAAATAGTCTTCGTGCATAGGGAAGTGACAACGGGACTCCAAGAGAGTGGGACATACAGCATTTTTCCCATTTTCTTGGGATATTCCGGGAGGGTGTATTGGTGCACGAATCGGGCTCCGGCCGCCTCTGCGGACGCTGCGGATCCCACGTCGGCAACCTCTCCCAGTGCCCCCGCTGCCGAGCCCCCATCGCACCACCGCCCACCGCCGCCCCACCCCCTCCGACCGGACCGCCGCCGCCGATCGGTGGCGGCCGGGAGCCCGCCAGCCTGGGGCGCACGCCGGCCTGGCGGCGGCCATCGGTGCTCCTCAGCCTGGCAGCCGCCTGTTTCGCACTCGCCCTGACCTGGTGGATCGTCGCCGACCGCCCCGCGCCCGCGAACGAGGCCGCCGAGACGCAACAGGGCCGGGCACCCGTGCTCGCCACCTCCAGCCCGGAGCCGGGCAGCCCTGAGCCGGGCAACGGATCACCGCCGGCCACCGACGCGTCCTCGCCGGACCCGGCCACGGGCACGGCGTCTCCGGATCCGGCCGCGACGCCCTCCGACCCGGCCGCCGCGCAGCAGGCCCAGGACATGAACGGCCTGCTGTCCAGCAGCAGCTCCACCCGTTCCAGCCTCTCCCTCGCCATCGCGAGCACCAGCAGGTGCGAGCGGGACGGCGTGGACACCATCCAGGACATCACCGCCAGCCGCGGCGACCAGCTCGCCGCCGCCGGCGCGCTCACGGTGACCGCCCTGCCGGAAGGAGCGGAGCTCAAGGGCGCCCTGGTCGACGCCCTGTCCGCGTCCCACGACGCCGACGCCGCCTTCCTCGCCTGGGCACGTCGCTACGTGGGCGGGGACTGTACGGGAGCCATCGCAAAGGACCGCGACTACAAGCGCGGCCTGGACAGATCCGAGGCCGCGCAGGCGGCGAAGCGCCGATTCGCCGAGGCGTGGCGGCCCATCGCGGAAACGTACGATCTCACCGCCTGGAAGCCCAGCCAGATCTGATCACCATTATCGGGATCCGGCCATATACGAAAATATCCCGATTTATCCCGAGAAATGTTCAAAAGTCAGCGACCCTATCCAAGTCCGGCGTCATGTCAGACACTGGGCGTTCCGACCAGCGATGCGAAGGAGTTCGTGATGGTCATTACGCGCTCTCTGTTCAGGTTGGCCGTCGGCGCGGCGGCAGGCTATCTGCTCGCCGTCCGTCCGTGGCACCTCCGCTGGGGTGCCGACGACAGCGAGGTACATGCGGGCATGGCCGGTGACGACATCGTCCACGCCTCGCAGTACCAGGCGACCCGGGCCGTCACCATCGACGCGCCTCCGGCCTCCGTCTGGGCCTGGCTGATCCAGCTGGGCGGCTACACCCCAGGAGGTCCCACCGAACGCCCCGCCGCCGCCACCGGCCACCCCGGCAGCACCGAATGGCCCGGCGCCACCGACCAGGGCGAGGCCGCCGGGCAGCAGGGGCTGAAGGTGGGTGACGTCCTGCATGCCGCACCCGACGGCACCGGATTCGTCGTCGAGCAGATCGACCCGCCCAACACCCTCGTGCTGGCCCTGCGCGGCCCCGACGCCACCACGACCTGCTCCATCGCCCTGCGCGACCTCGACGGCAAGACCAGGATGGTCTTCCGGCTCCGCATCCGCGCCCAGCCCACCCTGCGCGGCATCACCTACCTCGCCACGATGGACGTGGGCGACTTCGTGGCGATGCGCAGGCAGATGCTGACCATCAAGGCCCGCGCCGAGTCCGCGCACTCAGCCGCCCCCGCAGGCGGCCCCGGCTCATGACCGATCGAGCGCCAGGTTGAGTTCGAGCACGTTGACGGCGGGTTCGCCCATGAAGCCGAGCGCCCGGCCGGTGGTGTGCTCGTCGATCAGGGCCCGCACCTTCTGCACCGCCAGCCCGCGTTCCCTGGCCACCCGGGGCGCCTGGAGCGAGGCGTAGGCGAGGGAGATGTGCGGGTCCAGCCCCGAACCGCCGGCGGTCACCGCGTCGGGCGGCACGGCAGGCATTCCCGCAGCCCCCCTGACCGGGACCGTCCGACCGGCCGCGTAATCCTCACCCGGCTTGGCGCACTCCACCTTCAACCCCTGGTAGCTGGGCATGAAGGGGGCGGCCGGACAGGCCTGGTTGATACTGACGGCACGGTCGGGAAACACCTTGAGCACCGCACCCACCCCGTCCGAGGTGCAGTACGGCCGGGCGCCGCTGACGCCCTCCAACTCACCGACCGTCTTGGACCGGGCGCAGACCTGGCTGAGCAGCGACCGCTTGGGCAGCACGTCCACGATGTCCTCGGGGCCGAGGTTGCTGGCGCCGGTCGAGGTCGGGTCGTAGTCGTGCCCGGCCGCCGGCGGGCGGGACTGGAAGTACCTGCGGACCGGGTTGCCTCCGGCGTCGGTGAAGCTCTGCCCGATCAGTGCGCTCCCCCGCCCCCCTTCGACGAGAGAGCCATTGGCCCTGCCGCCGAACAGCGCCTGCGCGACGCCGGTGACGACCAGCGGATAGACCAGACCGAGCAGCACAGTGAGTACGACGACCGCGCGGACGGCGGCCAGGTGCCGGCGGATCCAGCTTGGCGTGCGATCCATTTATGACATCCCCGGAAGGAACTGGATGATGAGGTCGATGATCTTGATACCGATGAACGGCGCCACGATCCCGCCCAGGCCATAGAGGTAGAGGTTGCGCGAGAGCAGCTTGGCCGCGCTGGAGGGCCGATACCGCACGCCGCGCAGAGCGAGCGGGATCAACGCGATGATCACCAGGGCGTTGAAGATCACCGCGGCCAGGACCGCGGACTGCGGGCTGCTCAGGCGCATGATGTTGAGCGTGTCCAGGCCGGGGTAGACGACGGCGAACATGGCCGGGATGATCGCGAAATACTTGGCGATGTCGTTGGCGATCGAGAACGTGGTCAACGCGCCCCGGGTGATCAGCAACTGCTTGCCGATCTCGACGATCTCAATGAGCTTGGTCGGGTTGGAATCCAGATCGACCATGTTCCCGGCTTCCTTGGCGGCCGAGGTGCCGGTGTTCATCGCCACGCCGACGTCGGACTGCGCGAGGGCGGGGGCGTCGTTGGTGCCGTCGCCGGTCATCGCGACCAACCGGCCGCCCTCCTGCTCCTTCCTGATCAACGCCAGCTTGTCCTCGGGAGTGGCCTCGGCCAGGAAGTCGTCCACCCCGGCCTCGTCGGCGATGGCCTTGGCGGTGAGCGGGTTGTCGCCGGTGATCATGACGGTGCGGATGCCCATCCGGCGCATCTCGTCGAAGCGTTCCCGCATGCCATGTTTGACCACGTCCTTGAGGCGGATCACGCCCAGCACCCGGCCCTTCTCCGCCACCACCAGCGGCGTGCCGCCGGTAGCGGAGATGCCGTCCACGAGGTGGCCGATACCGGCGGTGGGATGGCCGCCATGGTCGCGCACCCACTTCATCACCGCCGTCGCCGCCCCCTTGCGGACTTGGCGGCCGTCCACGTTAACGCCGGACATGCGGGTCTGAGCGGTGAACGGCACCCAATGCGCGCCGTGGATCTCGCGCTCGCGCAGGCCGTAGTGCTCCTTGGCGAACACCACGATGGAACGCCCCTCCGGGGTGGCATCGGCCAGGCTGGACAGCTGCGCCGCCTCGGCCAACTCCTGCTCACTCACCCCGTCCACCGGGACGAACTCCGAAGCTTGCCGGTTGCCCAGCGTGATCGTGCCGGTCTTGTCCAGCAGCAGCGTGGACACGTCCCCGGCCGCCTCCACCGCCCGCCCCGACATGGCCAGCACGTTGCGCTGCACCAGCCGGTCCATGCCCGCGATGCCGATCGCCGACAACAATGCGCCGATCGTGGTCGGGATCAGGCAGACCAGGAGCGAGACCAGCACCACGCCGGTGACGCCATCGGCATCCAGCGCGAGCGAGTCCGGCACGCCGGGGTTGATCGACTTGGAGTAGATGGCCAGCGGCTGCATGGTCGCGGTGGCCACCAGGAAGATGATGGTCAGCGCGGCCAGCAGGATGTTGAGCGCGATCTCGTTCGGGGTCTTCTGCCGATCCGCGCCCTCGACCAGGGCGATCATGCGGTCGATGAAGCTCTGGCCGGGTTTCTGGGTGATCTGCACGATGATCTTGTCGGAGAGCACCTTGGTGCCGCCGGTGACCGCGGAGCGGTCGCCGCCGGACTCGCGGATCACCGGCGCGGACTCGCCGGTGATGGCCGACTCGTCCACGGACGCGATCCCCTCCACGACATCGCCGTCGCCGGGGATGGTCTCCCCGGCCTCGACGACCACGAGGTCGCCCTGCTGGAGCTCGGGCGCGCCGATCACGTCCCATTCCGTGGAGGTGCGGGTTTTGAGGCGGCGGGCGGTGGTGTCGCGTTTGGCCGCCCGCAAGGTGGCGGCCTGCGCCTTGCCGCGGCCCTCGGCCACGGCTTCGGCCAGGTTGGCGAAGACGACCGTCAGCCACAACCAGACGGCGATGGCCCAGGCGAAGAACGACGGTTCCAGGATCGCCAGCACGGTGGAGAACACCGCGCCGACCTCCACGACCAGCATGACGGGCTTGCGCCACAACTGGGCCGGGTTCAGCTTCCTGATCGCGTCGGGGAGCGACTTGATCAGCTGCTTGGGGTCGAGCAGGCCGGTCATCTCAGGAGAGTCCTTCTGCGAGCGGGCCGAGCGCCAGCGCCGGGAGGAACGTCAGGCTCACGAGGATGATCGTGACGCCGACGACCATGCCGACGAACTGCGGCCGGTGGGTGGGCAGGGTGCCGGCGGAGGCGGGCACGGGCGCCTGCCGGGCCAGCGATCCGGCCAGGCCCAGCACCAGGATGATCGGCACGAACCGGCCGAACACCATGCACAGGCCGAGCGCCACGTCGTACCACGGGGTGCCGACGGTGAGGCCGGCGAACGCCGAGCCGTTGTTGTTGGAGGCGCTGGTGAACGCGTACAGCACCTCGGACAGGCCGTGCGGGCCGCCGTTGAGCATGGCGGCGCGCCGCTGCGGCGAGCCCATGGCCAGGCCCGCGCCGGTCAGCACCAGCACCGGCGTGACCAGGAAGTACAGCGACGCCAGCTTGATCTCGCGGGAGCCGATCTTCTTCCCCAGGTATTCGGGTGTCCTGCCGACCATCAGCCCGGCCACGAACACGGTGATGACCGCCAGGATGAGCAGGCCGTACAGGCCCGCGCCGGCGCCGCCCGGCGCCACCTCGCCCAGCATCATGTTGTACAGCAGCATCATGCCGGCGAGCGGGGTGTAGGAGTCGTGGGCGGAGTCCACCGCGCCTGTGCTCGTGAGCGTGGTCGAAGCGGCGAAGGTGGCCGAGTCCGCGACGCCGAAGCGGGCCTCCTTGCCCTCCATGGCGGCGCCGGCCGCCAGCGGCACGGTCGCGTTCCCGCTCAGCTCGAAGACGTTCGTCAGCACGACGCTGGCCAGCGCGATCACGGCCATCACAGCGACGATCGAGTACCCCTGCCTGACCTCGCCGACCATCCTGCCGAAGGCGCGTGGCAGCGCGAACGGGATGAGCAGGATGAGGAAGTTCTCGAGCCAGTTGGTCCAGTTGGTGGCGTTCTCGAAGGGGTGGGCGGAGTTGGCGTTGTAGAAGCCGCCGCCGTTGGTGCCCAGCTCCTTGATGGCCTCCTGCGAGGCCACCGGGCCGCCGGTGATGCCCTGGGTGCCGCCGGTCAGCGTCTGGACCTCGTGGACCCCCGAGAGGTTCTGGATCAGGCCGCCCGCCACCAGCACCAGCGCGGCCACGAAGGCGATGGGCAACAGGATGCGCACGCAGCCGCGTACCAGGTCCACCCAGAAGTTGCCGAGCAGGTCGGTACGGCTGCGCGCGAACCCCCGCACCAGCGTGACCGCCACCGCCATGCCCACCGACGCCGACACGAAGTTCTGCACCGCCAGCCCGGCCATCTGCGTCAGATGCCCCATGGTGGTCTCGCCCGAGTACGCCTGCCAGTTCGTGTTGGTGACGAAGCTGACCGCCGTGTTCCACGCGACGTGGTCGGTCACCGGCGGGTGGCCCAGGCTCAGGAACAACTTGTCCTGCAGCCGCTGCAACCCGTACAGGACCAGGATGGAGACCACCGAGAAGGCCAGCAGGCTCCGCGCGTACACGCCCCACGTCTGCTGAACGTCCGGGCAGACTCCGAGGAGCCGGTAGACGCTCCGCTCGACCGCGTTGTGCCGTCGGCTCGTGTAGACCCGGTGGATGTAGTCGCCGAACGGCTTGTGCACCAGGATCAGCGCGATGACCAGGGAGGCGAGGTACACGATCCCCATCGCGGTGCTCATCAGAACCGCTCCGGGAACAGCAGGGCCGCGACCATGAAGATCACCAGGGCGACGGCGACCACGAGGCCGCTGGTATTGGTAAGGCTCATAGGCGCTCCACCGCCCGCACCACCAGCCCGAAGACCGCGAAGATCACGATCGTCAGGGCCACGAAGATGACGTCGGCCATCCCCACTCCTCGCATCAGGAAATGCTCTCGACCACCAGGACAGGCGGCGGCACGGAAAGCAGGCCCCCAGAAATGGGCGGTTTTCCCCTTCTTGACGGCTTCCATGCCACCGCAGCCCGAATGTTGACGCGCCCTCTACATGCAGCCCCGAGTGGTTGACGGCGGGCCTCTCCGGCGCTTACGGTTCCGGCCATCGGCGAAATATATCGTCACAATTCCGAAACTTTCGGAGGCGTCATGTTACGAGGAGTTGTCGCGGTCACCCTGCTCGGCCTCCCCACGGTGGGCCATCCGGCCGATCCCCCGGCCGTCACCGTGCACGAGCACGTCCGGCACCAGGAGATCGACGGGTTCGGCATCTCCCAGGCGTTCCGGCGCAACGAATTGCTCGAGGCGCTCTCGGCGGCGCAGCAGCGCGAGGTGCTCGACCTCTGGTTCGACCGCGGCAAGGGGGCCGGGCTCAGCATCCTGCGGCTGGGCATCGGCTCATCCCCGGCGGGCAGCCCGTACGACCACATGGTGTCGATCCAGCCGGAGGACCCCGGCGGGCCTGACGCGCCGCCGAAGTACGTCTGGGACGGCGACGACAACAGCCAGGTGTGGGTGGCCAAGGCGGCCAAGGCGTACGGGGTGAAGCGCTTCTACGCCGACGCCTGGAGCGCGCCCGGCTACATGAAGGACAACGGCGACGACAAGAACGGTGGCACGCTGAAGCCGGAGTGGCAGCGGGCCTATGCGAACTACCTGGTGCAGTACACGAAGTTCTACGCGCAGGAGGGCATCAAGATCACCGATTTGGGGTTCACGAACGAGCCCGACTGGACGGCCACGTACGCCTCCATGCGCTTCACCCCGGAGCAGGCCGCCGAGTTCGTCAAGGTGCTGGGCCCGGTCGCGAAGGGCGTGAACGTGGCCTGCTGCGACTCGTTCGGCTGGAGCGAGGCCAAGGCGTACACGGCGGCGATCGAGGCCGACCCCGAGGCCCGCCGCTGGGTGAAGACCCACACCGGGCACACGTACGCCAGCCCCGTCGACGGCCCGCTGCCGACCGGCCGGAAGACGTGGATGTCGGAGTGGAACCCCAACGGCAGCACCTGGAACGAGAGCTGGGACGACGGCAGCGGCTACGACGGATTCACGATCGCGCAGGCCGTGCACGACGCGCTCACCCTCGGCAATGCCAGCGGCTACGTCTACTGGCTGGGCGGCTCGCGCGGCGCGACCAGGGCGCTGCTGCAGATCGACGACACGGCGAAGACGTACCGCGTGTCCAAGCGGTTGTGGGCGCTGGCGGCGTACAGCAGGTTCATCAGGCCCGGCGCGGTCCGGCTGGACGCGGCGGCGGCGGATCCGGCGCTGAAAGTTTCAGCGTTCCGCAACGCCGATGGCTCACGCGTGATCGAGGTGCTCAACACGGGCACAGCCGCCGTCACGTGGCAGGGCGTGCGCGGGAAGGCCACCGCCTACCTCACCGACAACGCCAACTCGCTCACCCCGTCCCCGGTGACGGGCCGCACGGTGACGCTGCAGCCCCGGGCGCTCACCACGATCGTCATCCGGTGACGACGGCGTGCGCCCAGGCCAGGTGCCGCCTGGGCGCACGCCGGCCCATCAGGAGACCGTGACGATCGCGCTTGACGGCCACGGCGGCCCCTGGCCGCGCTGCATGACGGCCTGCTGGGTGGCGTCCGACGGGCACGGGGGCGGCGACGAGGGGCTCACCGATGCCTTCCTCGCCGCCGTCGCGTCGGGTGACCCCGGCCTGCTCCAGTCGGACGCGGCCGAGAGCCTGATGTCCCACCGCGTGGTGTGGGCCGCCGAACAGGCCCGCCTCACGGGCACGGTGGTGACCCTCTAGCCCCACACCTCCTGGGCGGTCTCGACGATCAGGGCGAGCTTGGCGAACTGCTGGTCGGCCGTCAGTTCGTTGCCCTCGACCGTGGAGGAGAAGCCGCACTGCGGCGACAGGCAGAGCTGGTCGAGGTCGATGAACTTGGCGGCCTCGTCGATGCGGCGCTTCAGCGTGTCCTTCGACTCCAGCTCGCCGTGCTTGGTGGTGACCAGGCCGAGCACGACCATCTTCCCCGGCGGCACGAAACGCAGCGGCTCGAAGCCGCCGGACCGCTCGTCGTCGTACTCCAGGAAGAAGCCGTCCACCTTGAGCTCGCCGAACAGGGCCTCGGCGACGAAGTCGTAGCCCCCGGCGGCGGCCCAGGAGGAGCGGAAGTTGCCGCGGCACATGTGCGTCGTGATCGTCATGCCCGCCGGCTTGGCCGCCAGCGCGGCGTTGATCTGCTTGATGTAGCGCAGGTGCATGTGCTCGGCGTCGTCCCCGCGCTCGCTCAGCTCCGCCCGCTGCGCCGGGTCGTTCAGGTAGGCCAGGCTCGTGTCGTCGAACTGCAGGTACGTGCACCCCAGCGCGCCGATCCTGCGCACCTGCTCGGCGTAGGCCGCGCTGAGATCCCGCCAGAACTCCTCCACGTCCGGATAGACCTTCGGGTCGATGGCCGCGGGCCCGCCCCGGTAGTGGACCATGCTCGGCGACGGGATGGTCAGCTTGGGCACCGCCGTGGTCACCGTGTCGCGCAGGTACGTGAAGTCGTCGGCGAAGACCGGCTCGTTCAGCTTGATCCGGTCGTGCACCCGCAACGCGGCCGGGGTGAACTCTATGTCGCCGCGCTCGTTGTGGAAGCGGACCGTGATGTTCTCGTCGGTGGCCTGGCCGATGCCGCCGAGCCGGTAGATGAAGTCCATGTGCCAGGAGGCCCGCCTGAACTCTCCATCGGTCGCGCTCTGCAGGCCGGTCTCCTCCTGCCTGCGTACCACCTGTCTGATGGCCGCGTCCTCCGCCTCCCGCAGCGCCTCACCGGAGAGGCCGTTGCGGGCGCGGAGCAACGCGGAGGGTCGCAGGAGGCTGCCGACGTGGTCCGCGCGGAAGGGGGGTGAGGTACGCATTATGGATCATCTCCTCTTACTGGAGGTTGAGCAGTCGTGCGGCGTTGTCTTTGAGGATCTTGGGGCGGACGTCGTCCTTGATGGGGAGGTTCGCGAAGTCGGCCAGCCAGCGGTCCGGGGAGATGAGCGGGTAGTCGGAGCCGAAGAGCACCTTGTCCTGCAGCAGCGTGTTGGCGTACTGGACGAGTTGCGGCGGGAAATACTTCGGCGACCAGCCGGACAGGTCGATGTGCACGCGCGGCTTGTGCGTGGCGACCGCGAGAGCCTCGTCCTGCCAGGGGAACGACGGGTGGGCCAGGATGATCGTCAGGTCGGGGAAGTCGGCCGCCACGTCGTCCACGTGCAGCGGGTTGGAGTACTTCAGCCGCACTCCCCCGCCGCCGGGCACGCCCGCGCCGATGCCGGTCTGCCCGGTGTGGAACAACACGGGCACCTGGAGCTCGGCGATCGTCTCGTACAGGTCGTAGGCCATCCGGTCGTTGGGGAAGAACGCCTGGAGGTTCGGGTGCAGCTTGAAGCCGCGCACGCCGTGCTCCTCGACCAGCCGGCGGGCCTGCCGGACGGCGACGCGGCCCTTCCACGGGTCCACGCCCGCGAACGGGATCAGCACGTCGGCGTTGTCGGCGCACGCCTGGGCGACCTCCTCGTTGGGCACCGGCGGATGGCCGGTCGCGGTCTCGGCGTCGACGGTGAAGACGACCGCCGCCATGTTCCGCTCCCGGTAGTGAGCGGCCAGTTGCGGCACGGTCGGGCGTTCGCGGCCCGCCTTGAAGTAGCGGTCGGCGGCGGCCTTGAGCTCTCCGCCCAGCGACTCCGCGCCGTTCTCCGCGATCTCGGCGTGGGTGTGTACGTCGATCGCGACCAGCGCGTCGAGGTCGATCACGCGGGTCCTCCGTGGAGCTTTCTGAGCGGGGCTTTGAGCAGCTTGCCCGCCGCGTTCTTGGGCAGTTCGGGGACGAATTCCAGATATTTCGGGATTTTGAAGCGGGCCAGGCGGCCGTCCAGGTGCTTCAGCAGCTCGTCGGACTGGACCTCCGTGTCCGGCCGCGGGACGACCAGGGCCTTGCCGACCTCGCCCCACTTCTCGTCCGGCACGCCGATCACCGCGCACTCGGCGACCGCGTCGTGCTCGTACAGGGCGCTCTCCACCTCGGCGGGGTAGATGTTCTCGCCGCCGGAGATGATCACGTCGTTGAGCCGGTCGGAGATGCGCACATAACCATCCTCGTCGGCCACGCCGACGTCTCCTGAGCGGAACCAGCCGTCGGGCGACAACACCTTCGCGGTCTCCTCGGGCCGCCCCCAGTAGCCGGGCATCACGTTGGGACCCTGTACGTACACCTCGCCCGGCTCGCCGGACGCCGCCGCGGAGCCGTCGGGCGCGACCAGCCGGACGTCGGAGAAGAAGCACGGCACCCCCGCCGAGCCCGCCTTGGCGATCGAGTGCTCGGAGCCGAGGAAGAGCGCGCCGGGTGCGGTCTCCGTCATGCCGTACCCCTGGAGGAACGTCAGCCCCCGATCCTGATATATCCGGATCAGTGGCTCGGGCACCGGCGCGCCCCCGCACAGCAGGTGCCGCAGGCTCGACAGGTCCGCCCTCTCCCACCGCGGCGACCGGGTCAGAAAGTTGAACATCGACGGCACCCCGAACATCACCGTCACCCGCTCCGCCTCGATCAGGTCGTACGTCCGGTCCACGTCGAAGGAGGGCTCCAGGATGGCCCGGCCGCCCTTGAGCACGGTCGGGATCAGTGTCTGGGCCAGCGCCGCGATGTGGAACAGCGGCGCACTGATCAACGTCACCTCGTCGTGCGCGAGCGGCACGTCCACCAGCAGGTTGACGGTGTTCCAGGTCAGGTTGGCATGGGTGAGCATGGCGCCCTTGGGGCGTCCGGTCGTCCCCGAGGTGTACATGATCAGGCACACGTCGCCCTGGCTCACCGGCTCGTCGATCGGCTCGGGCGAGCCCGTCGCCAGCAGTTCCTCGTAGTCGGCGGCCCGGATGTGGCGGCCCGGCAGCCCGTCGCCGTCCTGCCCCTCGCCCAGCACGACGACCGCCGCCTGGGCGTCCTCCAGGATGAAACGCAGCTCGGGCCGGGCCAGCCGGGCGTTGAGCGGCACGAACGCCGCTCCCCGCAGCCCCGCCGCGAAGAACGTCTCCACCATCGACGGCTGGTTGACCCCAAGGAAGGCCACCCGGTCGCCACGTCCGACGTCCAGGGCCGAGGCCAGCCTGTTCGACCGTTCCCGCAGCTCACGATAGGTGTAGTCGCGCCCGCGGTACGTCAGCGCCACCCGTTCGGGCGTCATGCGCGCCCTGCGTGCCGGCCATGAGCCAATCCCCTGATTCCGCATCGGCACTCCTTGACGCGTCGCTCATGGCTCAAGTTAGGCCACGATGCGATTGCTGTCACCGTTCTGCCCAAGTTTGATCGGGAACCGTGTCCAGGAGCCGCTCCGCGACCCGCGCCGCCTCAGGCCTGAACCGCTCGTGCAGCGTGTGGCAGACCCGCTGCGCCTTCTCCGCCGGCCAGTCGTCCGGCAGGTAACGCAGCGGGAGTCGCGGATCGGTCCTGATGATCTGCAGCCAGCCGGTGAGCAGCGTCAGCGAGCGGGCCAGGTCGTCGGGCGCGTCGGGCGCGGGATCGGCCTGGTCCCAGCGCCGCAGGAACGCCCGGTAACGCTCGCCCAGCCCGGCCAGGTCGTACGCGTCCCCGACCAGGGCGTGCATGTCGGTGGGGCACCGGGGCTCGGCGGCGAAGACCTTCACGTTCGCGCCGAGGTCCTCGATCACCCCGGCGGCGTCCACCTCGCCTGGAGCGATCCACAACCCGTTCTGCAACGGCCCGAACCCGGCCCAGATCAGCCTCGACCGCAGCTCGTGCCGCTGCCGCTGCCACGACTCGGGCAACGAGAAGCCGACCAGTGTCCACCGGTCCCCGTCCGCGTCGTTGACGACGCCGCTGTGCCAGATGCGCCGCTCGCCGTCCTTGAGCACCTCGGTGCTGGTCGGGGTGAGCCCGAAGTACATGCGGCGGCCCGAGCGCTGGCGGCGCAGCAGCCCGCGGTGGACCATCCGGGTCAGCGTCGAGCGGGTCGCCTCCTCCGAGATCCCGACCTTGGCGAAGGCCTCGATGAAGCTTCTCGAGGACACGCAGAGCCCGCGGCCGTATACGTGATCTCCGAGAAAGGTCAGAATCACTGACTGAGGCCGCATCTATCGCCCTCCCGGATATTAGGCACTCTATTGACAGCCGTAATGTACCTGCCTACGTTCGGGGTCACGCGAGGGAGCGCCGCCGCCTGGACTGAGGAGCGGCGGGAGCGAAGCGACCAGAGCGACGAGGGAAGGCGGCGGCTCCATAGCGACCGAGCCGCCTCACGCAGTGAGGCAAATGAACGCGGAGGTCCTGATGCGCAGGTTGCTCCCGTCCCTGGTCTGTCTGGTGCTCGCCGTGGCCGCGTGCGGCGGAGGCGACACGGGCGGCGGCGCCCAGGACAACATCAAAGTGGGCCTCATCGTCTCCCTGACCGGTAACTACACGCCGCTGGGCAGCGAGGACAAGAAGGCCGTCGAGCTGGCGGTCGAGCAGGTCAACGCGGCGGGCGGGCTGCTGGGCCGCAAGGTGGAGCTGGTCACCCGCGACGACAAGACCGCTCCCGACCAGGGCATCGTGGCCTACAACCAGATCAAGGGCGACATCGACGCGCTGATCGGCCCGGTGTTCTCCAACTCCGCGCTCGCGGTCGAGCCGCTCGCGCAGCGCGACAAGATGCCGTACCTGTCGCTGGCCCCGGCCCAGGAGCAGGTCGAGCCGATCAAGTCGTACATCTTCGTCACCCCGGCCCTGTCCAGCATGTACGCCGAGCGCTACCTGCAGTACATCCAGGCCGAGGGCATCAAGACGGTCGCGGTGGCCTGGGACTCCAAGAGCGCCTATTCGGTCTCAGGGCACAAGGCCATGGTCGCGCTCGCCCCGAAGTACAACGTCAAGATCGCCATCGACGAGCCGTACGAGACCACGACCTCCGACTTCAGCCCGGCGTTCCAGCACGTGCGCGACTCCGACGCCGAGGCCCTGGTGTTCTGGGGCTCGGGCGCGCCCGGCGTGACGGCCGCCAAGCAGTACGTGGCCTCCGGGCTCAAGACGCCGCTGTTCCTGACCGCGTCGCAGGCCAGCAAGTTGTGGCTGGAGCCGATGGGCGCCGCCGCCGAGGGCATGACGGTGCAGAGCGCCATCGGCGTCGTCGGCGACCACCTGCCCGACGGCAAGCAGAAGCAGGTCATCGAGCAGATGGCCAAGCCGTACCAGCAGAAGCACGGCTACCCGCCGCCGCAGTTCGCGCAGGACGGCTACAGCGCCAGCCTGCTGCTGTTCGAGGCGATCAGGAAAGCCAACAGCACCGACAAGACCAAGATCCAGCAGGCACTGGAGACCATGGACCTGATCACGCCGAACGGCCGCTTCCGCTACTCCCCCACCGACCATTCCGGGCTCTCACCCGAGTTCATCTCGGTCAACACGGTGCAGAAGGGCCAGTTCGTCCCCACCGACTGGGCCCAGGAGCAGCTCACGAAGACCGTCACCGCGGGGTAACGCGTGCTGACGGTCTCCGGGGTCTCCCGCTCCTTCGGGGGCGTCTACGCCGTCCGCGACGTCTCGCTGAACGTCGCGGACGGCGAAGTCTGCGGCATCATCGGGCCGAACGGGGCCGGCAAGTCCACGCTGTTCAACCTGATCACCGGGCATCTGACGGCCGAGCACGGCCAGATCTCCTTCCTCGGGCACCGGGTGGACCGGCTCGCGCCGCACCGGCGGGCCCGGCTGGGCATGTCGATCGTGTTCCAGGCGGCCAGGGTCTTCCGCGGCATGACCGTGCGGGAGAACGTCATGGTCGGGCTGCACGGGCGTACCCGGGCGGGATTCGTCTCGGCGGCGTTGCGGCTGCCGCGGCACCGGCGCGACGAGCGCGAGATCGCGGCGGAGGCCGGGGTCGCGCTGGAGCGGGTGGGGCTGGCCGAGTGGGCAGACCGGCCCGCCGACCGGCTGCCGATCGGCCAGCAGCGGGCGCTCCAGCTCGCCCGCGCCCTGTGCGCGCGGCCCCGGCTGCTGCTGCTCGACGAGCCCGCCTCCGGGCTGCGCGGCCAGGAGCGCGAGCGGCTCGCGACGCTGGTCGAGGAGTTGCGCGCGGGCGGGCTGACGATCCTGCTCATCGAGCACGACGTCGCGTTCGTGACCCGGCTGGCCGACCGCGTCGTGGTGCTGGACCTGGGGCAGGTCATCGCCGACGGCTCGCCCGCCGAGGTGCGGGCCGACCCGCTGGTGCTCGCCGCCTATCTCGGACAGGCCACATGATCGACGTCAAGGACCTGGTGGTCTCGTACGGCACCGCGACCGCGCTCGAACACGTCACGCTCACGGTACGGCCGGGCGAGATGGTCGCGCTGCTCGGCCCGAACGGCGCGGGCAAGTCGACCCTCGCGAACACCCTCGCGGGCCTGCTGAAACCCGCCTCGGGAACGGTGTCGGTAGACGGCAGGTTGGCGCTGATCCCGGAGGGCCGCCAGCTATTTCCGGATTTATCCGTCGCCGACAACCTGGCGCTCGGCGGCTGGCGCTCGGGCCGGCGGGACCCTTCCTTCGTGTACGACCTGCTGCCCCGGCTGGCCGAGCTGGCGCGGCGGCAGGCGGGCGTGTTGTCGGGCGGTGAGCAGCAGATGGTGGCGTTCGGGCGGGCCATGATGTCGCGTCCTTCCGTGCTCGTGGTGGACGAGCTGTCCCTGGGCCTGGCGCCGAACGTGACCGCCGACCTGGCCGAGCACCTGGTGGAGCTGAACCGATCGCAGGGGCTGACCGTGCTGCTCATCGAGCAGAACGCTCGATTGGCTTTCGACCTGTGCCAGCGGGCTTATGTCCTGGAATCCGGGCGGCTGGTGACCGAGGGCGAGTGCGCGGACCTGGCCGACGACCCGCGCGTGGCCAGCGCGTACCTGGGCGGGGCGATCACATGAGCGCGTTCCTCACCTACCTGCTCAACGGACTGGCAGTCGGATGTGCGATCGCGCTCATCGCCAGCGGTCTTGTCACCATCCACCGGGTCACCGGCGTGGTGAACTTCGCGCAGGGCACGTTCGCCGTGATCGCGGGGTTGTGCACGTCCTCGCTGCTCGCGCTCGGGTTCCCGCACGGGCTGAGCGAGGTGGCCGCCGCCCTGGTCGCGGCGCTCGCGGGCCTGCTGACCGGCCTGGCCGCCATCGGCAAGCGGGACACGACTCTGCTGTCATCCCTGATCATCACGCTCGGGGTCGGCGTCTTGGCCTACGCGGTCGAGATCGTCCTGTGGGGCGACCAGCCACGCTCGGCCCCCGGCCTGGCGGGCTCGGTGACGCTGGCCGGGGCGCGGATCCAGACACAGCACCTGCTGGTCATCGGCGTGACGGCGGCCACGTTCGTCCTGCTCGCGCTCTTCTTCGGGCGCACCTACCTGGGCAAGGCGCTGACGGCGTGCGCCTCCAACCCGTACGCCGCCCGCGTGGTCGGCATCGACACCCGGCTGATGGGACTCCTGGCGTTCGCGCTGGGCGGGCTGCTCGGCGGCATCGCGGGGGTGCTGGTGACGCCGCTGCGGCCGATCTCGTTCGACACCGACGTCACGCTCATCGTGAACGGCTTCGCCGCGGCCGTCTTCGGCGCCCTCACCCGGCCGGTGATCACCCTGGTCGGCGCGCTGCTGCTGGGCGTGGCCGAGACCATGGCCGCCGGGTACGGCTACGGGTCCCACCAGCTGGAGGTGGCGCTGGGTCTCATGATCGTCGTGATGATCGCGCAGGCCAGCCGCCGCTCGGCCATCTCGCAGGAGTCCACATGATCAGGCTCGTGGCCGGGCTGCTGGTCGCCGCCGCGACGCTGGTGTTGCCGGCGGTGCTGGACGACAGCGCGCTGGCCGTGTACATCCTGCTCGGGCTGGCCGCCATGGTCACGGTCGGGGTGTCGCTGCTCATGGGGTACGCCGGGCAGGTCTCCCTGGGCCAGGGCGCCTTCTACGCCATCGGCGCCTACACCGCCGCGCTGCTCGCGCTGAACGGCGTGCCACCGCTGGCCGGGCTGGTCGCCGCGCCCGTGGTGGCGGCCCTGTCCGCGCTGGTGATCGGCGTCCCGCTGTTGCGGCTGCGGGGGCACCATCTGGCGTTCGCGACGCTGGCCATGCAGCTCATCCTGCTCTCGCTGGCCGGGCAACTCGAGATCACCGGCGGGGACATCGGGTTGCAGGCGATCCCGCAGTTCAGTGTGGGGTCGTTCGAGGCGGGCGGGGCTTCCGCGTACGCGTACCTGACCTGGGCGGGGCTGGCGCTGGTGATGCTGGTGACGCGCAATGTCATTATTTCCCGCCCTGGACGCGCGCTGCGCGCCCTGGCCACCAGCGAGACCGCCGCCGCCTCGTCGGGGATCCCGGTCGGGCGGTACAAGCTGGTCGTCTTCGCGCTGTCGGCGGCGTTCGCGGGGCTCGCCGGCGGCATCTACTGCTTCTACACCGGGTACGTGGCGCCCGGCTCGTTCCCGGTGCTGATCTCGATCCAGTACATCGTCATGGCCGTCGTCGGGGGCCTGGGCACGATCTGGGGGGCCGTGGTCGGGGCGACCGCGATCACGTTGCTGGTGCAGGCACTGAACAGCCTGGCCGCGCTGCCGGGCATGCCCACGTACGCGCCGAGCGTGTTGTCGTATGCCGTCTACGCGCTCGTACTCATCCTGGTCGTGTTGTTCCTGCCGCACGGGCTGCTGCCCGCCGTCACGAAGCGAGCCGGCGGCGCAGACCCGCCCGCACATCGTCCGGGCAGAACGCGACCTCCACCGAGGTGGCCGCGATCCGGTCGAGCGAGCCGGGACTGAGCCCGCCCTCCGACAGCAGGCGCGACACCTCCTCGCCGAGCCGCACCCCGGTCGTGACCGGGTCGTCGTCGCCGAGCACCACGCGGCACCCCGCCGCGAGGAACCGGTGCACCGGATGCCCGGCGAGGTCGTTCGCCGCTCCGGTGAGCACGTTCGACGTCGGGCACACCTCGAAGCACACCCCCTCGTCCGCGCACCACGCCAGCAGGGCGAGGTCGTCGGCCGCCCGGCTGCCGTGCCCGATGCGCGTGACACCGAGCGACTCCACGGCCTGCCGGACCGCCGGCGCGGCGGAGGCCTCCGCGGCGTGCGCCGTCAGACCGAGGCCCGCGGCGCGGGCCATGGCGAAGGCGTCCTTGTACGGTTCGAGCGCCGGGTACAGCAACTCGTCCCCGGCCACGTCAAGGCCGACGACACCCTGCCCGGCCAGCGCGCAGGCGGCGCGGGCCACCTCGTCGTTAGCCGGCGCCGGCTCGTGCCGCAGCAGGCAGGCGATCACCCCGGCCGGAACGCCCGTCGCGGCGCTGCCGTCGGCGACGCCCTCGCAGACGGCACGCAACACCTCGCGGATCGGGCGGCCGAGCCCCGCGTGGGTGCTCGGCCCGACCCGGAACTCCACGAACGCGCACCCGTCGGCCGCGGCGTCCTCCACCGCCTCCCTGGCGACCCGTGCGAGCCCGTCCAGGCCCGCCAGAACGGGATAGGCGGCGGCCACGTGCGCCAGGAAGACGGTCAGGTCGGCTCGCTCCCGCATGCGCAGGGCCGCGTCCCATCCGCCGGGCGGCTCCGGCAGTCCGGCCTCGCGGGCCAGCTCGGCGGCCGTCGCGGGCCGTACGCATCCTTCGAGATGGGTGTGCAGGTTGACCAGCATGCCTACAGCCCCAGCCGGTGCACGGCTTCGAGCGCCACCTCGATGCTGTGGTCCCATCCGGTCGCCAGGCGGTCGTTGTGCGCGCCGTACACGACGTCGCCGGTCACCAGGTTGCCGGAGACCGCGCACACCATGCCCGCGCGCAGTCCGCGCAGCCTGGCCACGACGAACATGGCCGAGCTCTCCATCTCGACGTTGGCCAGCCCCATGGACGACAACTTCGCGATCCACTCCGGGGACTCCGCGTAGAAGGCGTCGTCGGTCGCGTTGATACCGGTATGCGCCGTGAACCCGCGCTCCTCGCCCAGCTCGGCGGCTACCTTGGCGAGCATGACGGTCAGCTCCAGGTCGGGCACGGCGGGGTAGGCGGGCGGCACGTACGCCGCGGTGGTGCCGTCGTTGCGGTAGGACCCCTCGCTGACCACGAGATCCCCCACGCCGATGTGCGGTTGGAGCGCCGCCGTGCTGCCCACCCGGATGAAGACCTTGGCGCCGGCCCTGGCCAGTTCCTCCACCCCGATGGCCGTCGACGGGCAGCCCATGCCGCTGGAGCAGGCGGTGATCTTCCGGCCCTTGTAGTAGCCGTTGACCGTGCGGTACTCACGTTTGTGCGCCACCTCGGTCACGTCGTCGAGCCGGTCGGCGATCAGCTGGACGCGGAAGGGATCGCCGGGCATGAGGACCACCTCGCTGATCTCACCGGGCGCCACTCCGACGTGGTATTGCGGCCCGGTGACACCGACAGCCGACTTATCCACTGTTTCCATTTATGTGGTTCCTTTCAGGGGGATTCACTCAGCGCCCGGCCGGTAGGGCCGGCCGACCGCGGCGGGGCCGTGCACGCCACGGCTGAAGACGACGAGCACCAGGATCGTCGCGACGTACGGGATCATGTCGAGGATCTGCAGGTCCACCGCGTCCTGCGGGAGCCGGATGACCAGCGCCCCGGCGAGACCGAAGAAGAGCGCGGCCGCCATACTGCGCAGGGGCCGCCAGCCGCCGAGGATGACCGCCGCGAGCGCCATGAAGCCGCGCCCGGCCGTCATGTTGGCGGAGAAGCCGCTGAGCAGCCCCAGGGACAGGTAGGCGCCCGCGACGCCGCAGAGCGCGCCGGACGCCGCGACCGCCGCGTACCGCAGGGGCAACACCCGGACACCCGCCGCCTCCAGGACCCGCGGCGCCTCGCCGGACGCGCGCAGCCGCAGCCCGGCCACCGTGCGGACCAGGAACCACCCGATCACCAGGGCGCACAGCGGCCCGGCCCACACGAACCACTGCTGGCCGAACAGCGCCGGTCCCAGCACTGGTATGTCGTGCAGCAGCGGGACGGGCGAGCTGCCGAAACCGGTCACCTGCGGCGAACTGCCCGGGCTGCCGAACACCTGGGGGAGCAGATAGCTCGTCCCGCCGAGCGCGAGCAGGTTGACGGCCGTTCCCGAGATGATCTGCTCGGCGCCGAACCGGATGCTCGCCACGGCGTGCAGCGACGCGAGCAGCACCCCCGCCACCACGGCGAGCAGCAGCCCGGCCCAGGCGCTGCCGGTGAGGTGGGCGCCGAGCACGCCGAAGAACGCGCCGGTGAGCATCAGCCCTTCGAGGCCGATGTTGACCACCCCGGCGCGTTCGCACAGGATCCCGCCGAGGGCGGCGAAGATCAGCGGGGTTGCGAACCGAAGGGCCGACGCGAGGAGTTCGGTCACTTCGAGCATCAGCGTGCGCCTTCCACGACGGGTCCGGCCGCGAGGGAGCGCCGCGAACGCCTGCGTACCCCCAGGGTCTGGACCGTGACCAGCAGCAGGACGACCCCGACGAGCACCTCCGTCAGGTGCGCCGAGATTCCCACGTCGAACTGCATCTGCTGGCCGCCGGCGGCCAGCGCGCCGAGCACCAGCCCGCCCACGACGCAACCGATCGGATGGTTGCGGCCCAGCAGCGCGGCACCGATGCCGAGAAAGCCGAGGTTGGTGACGAACGGCACGGTCATGTGCCCGTACGTGCCCATCACCTCGCCCGCGCCGGCCAGACCGGCGAAGGCTCCGCCCGCGCCGAGCGCGGTGATCGCGGCCATGGTCGGGGAGGCTCCGGCGTACTTCGCCGCCCGCGGAGCCAGGCCCGACACGCGCAGCTCCAGTCCCTGCGCGGTACGCCACAGCAGCAGCGTCGCGACGACGACGGCGGCCAGGGCGACGAGCAGTCCCCAGTGCGCGCCTCCGAGACCAGCACCGAGCAGTGGCAGCGCGTTCGACGGCCGGATCGCGGATGACCCGGGCACCTGCCCGTGATCGGACAGCGGATGCAGCAGCAACCAGGTGGACAGGTCCGTCACGATGAAGTTCAGCATGATCGTGGTGACCACTTCGTGCGCGCCGAACCTGGCCTTCAGGAATCCCGCGAGGGCTCCGGTGAGGCCGCCTGCCAGCGCGCCGAGCAGCAGGACCGCCACCGGGCCGAGCCCCGCGGGCAGCCCGAGCGCGACGCCCGCCCAGGCCGCCGCCGTGGCTCCGGCGGCGAACTGCCCGTCTCCCCCGATGTTGAACAGCCCGCCCCTGAAGGCGAACGCGACGGCCAGGCCGGTGAGGATGAGCGGCGTGGCGTTCTGCAGCGTACGCCCGAACGCCTGCGGTGAGCCGAAGGCGCCCAGCAGCAGCGAGCGGTAACCGATGAGCGGATCCACGCCGGAGGCCGCCATGATGGCCGAGCCGATGAGGAGGCTGACCGCCAGTGCCGCGACGGGCACCAGCGCGGACCGCCAGGCCATCCGGGCACGCGAGCCGTTCACGAGGCGGTCCCGGTCGGCACGGCGTCGGCCATCAGCAGTCCGAGCCGCTCGTCCCCGGCCTCACCGCGGGCCAGCTCGCCCACGATCCGGCCGCCGGACATCACCAGGATGCGATCGCTCAACGCCTTGACCTCGTCCAGGTCGAGGCTGATCAGCAGGACCGCGCGGCCGCGGCCGCGGGCGTCGAGGAGCCGCTGGTGCAGGGCCCGGCCCGCGGTGACGTCGACCCCGCGGGTGGGCTGGCTGACGACCAGCACCGCGGGATCGTCGGCCAACTCCCGGCCCACGAGCAGCTTCTGCTGGTTGCCGCCGGACAACACGCGGACCGGCCGTTCGACGTCCGGGGGGCGTACGTCGCTCTCCTCGACCAGCCGGCGGGCCCGCTCCCTCATCCTGCGCCGGGAGAGCAGCCCGCCACGGCGCAGCCCGGCGCGGCGCTGCCTGCGCAGCACCGCGTTCTCGTACAACGGCAGGTCCGCGACGAGCCCTTCTGCGCCGCGGTCCTCGGGGACGTAGCCGAGCCCGGCCTCGGTGCGGGCGCGTACCCCGAGACGGGTGACGTCGACGCCGCCGAGCCTGACGGTCCCCGCCGCGATCGGGCGCAGGCCGGCGATGGCTTCGGCCAGTTCGGACTGCCCGTTGCCGTCCACGCCCGCGATGCCCACGATCTCGCCGCCGTGGACGGCGAGATCGACGTCGCGCAGCCGCCCGGCCCGGTCGCGCAGGCCGCGCAGCTCCAGCAGCGGCAGCTCGGAGCGTTCCACCATGGGCACGTCGAACCCGAGCTCCGTCTCCCTCCCCACCATCAGCCTGGCGAGCTCCGCCGGGCCGGTCCGGGCGGTGGCGACGGTACGGACCACGCGGCCGTCGCGGATCACCGTGATCCGCCCGGTCACCGCGAGCAGTTCGCGTAGCTTGTGGGAGATGAGGACCACCGACATGCCCTCGTTGGCCATCCCGTGGACCACGGCGAAGAGGCTGGCGCTCTCCTGCGGGGTGAGCACGGCCGTCGGCTCGTCCAGGATGAGGATCCTGGCTCCCCGGTAGAGCGCCCGCAGGATCTCCACCCGCTGCCGGGCCGCGACCCCCAGGCCGGCGACTCTGGCGTCGGGGTCCACGTCTAGCCCGAACCGCCGGGAGATCTCGATGACGGCCTCCCGCGCGCGGGCCCGGTCGAGCAGGCCCGCGCTGGCCGGCTCGGCGCCCAGGACCAGGTTCTCCACCACCGTGAAGGCCGGGATGAGCATGAAGTGCTGGTGGACCATGCCGATCCCGTGGGCCAGCGCGGCGGCGGGGTCGCCGATCTCGACCGCGCTCCCGTCGATCTCGACGTGGCCCGCGTCCGGGCGTACCAGGCCGTACAGGATGTTCATCAGCGTGGACTTGCCCGCGCCGTTCTCCCCGAGCAGCCCCAGCACCTCGCCCGCGCGCACGTCCAGGTCGATCCCGGCGTTGGCGAGAACCGGCCCGAACGCCTTGGTGATGCCGGTCATCCGGAGCGCGGCGGGGCGGTCCGCCGTCACGGCGTGCCGACCGCGGCACGGGTGGTGGCGACCTTCAGCGAACCACCGGCGATCTTCTTGCGCGCGTCCTCGACAGCCTGCTTGACGTCGGCGGGCACCAGGGCGTCGAACTTGCCGTACGGGGCGAGCGCGATGCCCCCGTCGGACAGGCCGAACGACTGGGTGCCGGCCTTCCAGCCGCCCTTCGCCTGCGCCTCGATGGTCGTCGCCACGGCGGTGTCGACCCGTTTGAGGACGGAGGTCAGGATGGGCGCGTTCGGGTTGGTGGCCGCCTGGTCGACGTTCACGCCGATGGCGAAGAACTTCTCGTCCTGGGCGACCTTGAACAGCCCGTCCCCGCTGGCGCCCGCGGCGTGGTAAATGACGTCCGCGCCCTTGGACCGCATGTTCCTGGCGATCTCGCCCGCGGTGCCGGGGTCGCTGAACGCCTTGGTGGTCGTGCCGACGTACTGGAAGAGCACCTCGCAGTCGGCGCAGGCCGACTTCACGCCCTGCTCGAAGCCGGCGCCGAACTTCTCGATGAGCGGCGACTCCTGCCCGCCGATGAAGCCGACGGCCTTGTTCGCCGGATCGGTGTAGTCGGTCTTCCGCTGGGTCATCGACCCGGCCAGGACTCCGGCGAGATAGGAGCCCTCTTCCTCGCGGAAGACCAGCGAGGCGACGTTCGGCGCGTCCACGGTAGCGTCGATGATCCCGAAATGGGTGTCCGGGTAGCGCTTGGCCGCGGCGGTGATCGGGTCCTGGAAGGTGAAGCCGATGCCGAAGACCGGCTGGGCGCCGTTCTGGGCCAGTTGGTCGAGGTTGTTGGCGTAGTCGGCGGGGGTCTGCGGCACGACGACCCGGCCCTTGACGCCCAGCTTCCGCTCGGCGGCCTGCAGGCCGGTGCTGGCCAGGTCATTGAAGCCGTGGTCGCCGAGGCCGCCGATGTCGGTGATCACACCGGGAGTGATCCCCTTTGCCGAGGTGGAGCCGGTGCCTGAGGTGCCGGAGGCGCCGCACGCGGTGCACAGGGTGAGGGTGGCGGCGGTGAGGAGGACTGCGGGGCGGGGGATCTTCATGGTCGGCTCCGGGGATCAGGCTCACAGGGACGAGGTCTGGACGACGGTGAGATGGCCGGCTTGCTGGGCGATGAGGTGTTTGGCGACGTAGATGGGCCGGCTGCCGAGCAGCACGGTCTGGGACAACACGAGGACGGGACTGGTGCTGCCCACGCCGAAGGAGTGGGCCCGCTCCGATCCGGCGTTGCTCACCGAGACGTCGCACACGCCCGGGCCGAGCTTGGCGCCCACGTGCTCGGTGAGGACGGTCAGCATGCTCACCGGGTCGGCGTGCCTGGCCTCGAGCGCACCCGCCAGGCCCGGGTCCGCGGCGTCGAGGGCCGGACCGGACGGCACCCATTCCTGGGTCAGGGCGATGGGCTCGTCGTCCCGCGTCACGACGCTCTCCCACATGAGCACGTCGCCGTCTGCGTCCAGTTGCAGGCCGCGCAGGGTGAAGTCGGTGCTGCTCTCCAGGGCGGCCTTGCGGCGGGTGACGGGGTGAGCGGGTCCGGAGGCGGCGAGCATGCGCTCGATCGGCTGCAGTTGCTCCAGCCCGATGGCCGGCAACACGTCGATGACGAAGCGGCCGACTCCGCGGCGGTTCCGGATCAGGCCGTCCTCCTCCAGGAGGATCAGCGCCTCGCGCATGACCGTACGGCTCACCGCGTAGGCCGCGCTCAGCTCCGGCTCAGAGGGCAGCAACTGCCCCGGCTCCAGCACGCCCGAGCGGATCGCCCTGGCGATCTCGCTGTACACGGCGACACGCAACGGCAGGTCCCGCCGGTACGCCAGGGGGCGGGCGAACGTCGAGGCGGGCACGGACGGCCCGGGACGAGGGGTCATGGGGGTCTCCAAACGGGGGTCGGATGATGTCTGACATCATCCGATGCACGCCATCATCCACACCTGGTTCCGGGCGGTCAATAACCAAAGGGGTGATTAACCGGAATTCAATGACCTCGTAACAGCACGCCCGAGGGCCACGGCCTCCGACCACCCGCCCGCCGAAGGCGCTGCGCGCACAGACCACTCGGAGGCGGACTTCCAGCACCGCACCGGCAACGGCGTGCCGTACCTGATCAACGGCAACTCCGCCAAGACGCCGTCGACCGCGCCCGGCGAGGGCGGCGCCAACATCCGCAGACTCGTACCTTTACAGATCTGATATGAAACGGCCCGTCAAGGCTTTGCAGCCACACCGGCCCGAATGCTGATGGTTTGGTGCCGTTTTTCCTGTGTGTCCTCCTGGCCTATGAGCAGGAGAGATCGACCTGACGGGTCAAGACG